>JAGXIQ010000031.1 GCA_024635625.1 Loktanella sp.
CAGTGGGACAGGGCCGTCTGACAGGCAAAAGTTGTTGTCAAGTTCCGGGTTCTTCACTGTAATTTTGCGTGGCTGCCGGAAATCCATTTCCGTGCCTTCGACATCCGCGATCTCTCCGGTGGGATAGAAATCTTTGGTCGCGGGCAGGTAGCGGTCAGCAGCGACCTGCAGGGTGTGACCGTCCCATGTGGGCGTCCCGTCGAGGTTCCAGTAAGAGTGATTGGCAAAGTTCATCAGCGTTGGCTGATCCGTGGTGCCAGTAATCTCTAGTGTCAGAATTGCGGGGGCAATGACGGTAAAGACGGCACGGATGTGCCGGTCACCCGGCAGGCCACCATCACCGTCGGGCAAGTGCAGGGTCAGCACGGCCCGGTCATGAGAGGTTTCCTTGATCTTCCAGGGACGCAGATGTGTCGCGCGACTGCCAGAATGAATGTGGAACCTGTTATCGGCATTGCGTTCCAGTTCGTAGACCATGCCATCGATTTCGACCCGGCCGGTGCTGATGCGGTTCACGATGGGGCCAATCAACGACCCGCTGTAGCGCATGTCGCTTTCGTAATCGGCAAGATGATCGGACCCTAGCGTCAGAGGATAATCAACGCCTGCCAGCCGCACGTCCTGCAGGACGGCCCCCCACGTCAAAAGCCTGACGGACAGATCTCCGGCATGCAAAGTGATACTTTCGATCTCGTGGCCATTTGCGGTGGTGCCGAAATGTTCGATCACGGTAATGCCTCCCAGTGGACCCCGGCTGCGGGGATCGTTGTGCCGTTCCATGTGACAGGCTTGGGGCCGTAGTTGAAGAGAAAACGCGTGGTTGCAGTATCGCGGACGCGCAGGCCCTCTGGCAGCTGCAACGTCGGGATACTTGCCGCATCGCAAAGCCCGCCGATGATGCCATCGAATGTATCATCATCGGGCCAGCCTGCCAAATAGCGCAGGTTATCGCCGCCCATAATGGCGGGTTGGCCGCCTTTCGTCGACAGATGCACCGGTGCTGTACCTTCAAGGTGTTCGAACCAGTGGCGAAAGCGACCACCGCCTTGCAGCTTGATCTTATCAGATGGTGGCAGGCTTTCGGTCAGGACGACTGTCACGTCCGTATCCGGCAGTGATGGGCCCATAGGCAAAGGAATTGCCATGTCACGGTTCTTAAGATCGCTGCGGGGGCCGATCAGGGCGATGCCTTCGTAGGTTGCCAGTGCTGCGCGCAAGGAGTCGGACAGGGTCATTAACCCTGGCGCAAGAACCAGCCCATAAGGCGAGAGGTCGCTTGTATCTGGTGGCAAGATATCGACGCTTAGACCCGCGCGGCGAAGGGCGCGATAGGCGGCAAAGGCAAGGCGAAACATTTCGAAATCTGCGCCCTGCGGCTGGGTATCCCAAGCCCAAGCGGATTCGTAGTCGAAGATCAGGGCGACTGGGGCCGTGGTGGCATCAAGGGCCGGCATGTCGTCAATTTCACCAGCAACCTGAGCAGCTTCTGCCAAGGCGGGTGCGGGCGTGCTGTCGGGGCGTAGTAGGCCAGCGTGCATCTGCTCTTGTGCAAACGGGGCCTGCCGCCAGCGAAAGTAACAGACTGCCTCTGCGCCGTGGGCGAATGCCTCCCAGGCCCAAAGACGCGCCATTCCCGGCAGGGGGGCAGGGTTGTATGGTGCCCAGTTTACTGGTCCAGGCTGCTGTTCCATCACCCAAAGCCGACCCTTGCCCACGGCGCGGTACAGGTCGTGGTGGAAGGCTTGGTTGTCCGGGTGACCTTGGCGCAAATAGGTCTGCTTTTCCTTGGCTGTGCCTTCGACCCGGTCTGACAAAAAGCCGATCGGATAAGAGTCCCATGACGCGATATCAAGATCTTCGCCGACTTTGTAGTGATCGAAGGTCAGCGTTCGGCCCATGTAATTGTGGATCAGCGGAGCGTCCGTCAATGGACGCAACGCGTCCACCTGAACGCGGTTGAACGCCACGACCTGATCCGAGCTGTAGCGACGGAAATCCATGACATGGGCCGGGTTGGGTTCAGTTACGGTCAGGTTCGGCACGTCGATCTGATCGAATGACTCGTATTGCATGGACCAAAAGACATTGCCCCATGCGAGGTTCAGCGCCTCTGGGCTTTGGTATTTTTGTGCCAGCCAGTTGCGGAACCCCGTTCGGGCCGCGTCAGAATAGGACAGCGTCGTGTCGTGGCAATCGTATTCATTGTCGATTTGCCATGCGGCGACATGCGGGTTGCGTCCATACCGTTCGCCCATGGCGCGGGCAATTCGGCTGCATTCGACGCGGTAGCCCATGTGGCTGAAATCGTAGTGGCGGCGCGACCCAAATGCGCGCGGGCGACCAGAGGCGTCGACCGCCAACATATCGGGCATCCGGTCCACAAGCCAACGTGGCGGTGTGGCTGTGGGTGTGCCCATCACGACCTTTAGGCCCGCTTCACCCAACGTCTGCACGGCACGATCAAGCCAGTCCCAGTCGTATGTACCGGGGGTTGGCTCCATCAAGCTCCAGGCGAATTCGCCGATACGGACCCACGTCAGGCCTGTCGCTTTCATCTGTGCGGCGTCAGTTGCCCACTGGGACTGTGGCCAGTGTTCGGGGTAATAACAGACGCCAAGCGTGCGGGGCATGGTAGGACCTTTTTAAGTATATAAGAAAAAACGAGGACAGGCGTTAAAGGATAACGCGGTGTTCCCGCTGACCGGTATAATCGGTCTTGATCGCGTAGGTGGCACCTTGGGCGTCGTCGGGGTCGGTCATGCCTTGGCGGGCCGTCGTGACATACAAGGTCTTCAGATCGGCACCGCCGAAGGCTGGGCAGGACGTGTGTTTGGCCGGGAAGGTGAACGCCTCTATGAACTGACCTTGCGGGTCATAGACCGCGACACGGCCTGCGCCCCATTGGGCAGAGAACAGGTTTCCTGCCATGTCCACGACTGCGCCATCTGGGTGGTATGGCGTGTCGGTCAGGTCGATGTGGACCTCTGGCGAGTCGATGGGCCAGCCCCACGCATCCAGTGCCGTGCGCATGATCTGCTTTCGTGCTGTATCAGCAAAGTAGGCGGTGCGCCCGTCAGGAGCGAAGCAGATCGAATTGCTGATCTGCACGTTCGCGTAAAGGCGACGCAGTTCGCCACCATAAAAACGCCAGATGCTACCCATGCCGGGTTCAGCAGCGCGGCCCATCGTGCCGATCCAGAATCCGCCCTTGGGATCGGCGCGACCGTCGTTGGACCGTGTGCCATGCAAATCGTGTTCAAGATCCATGATCTTCGTCACATCACCTGACGCGATGTCGAAACGGTTCAAAGCAATTTCAGATGCAACAAGCAGTGTATCGTAGTCCACCCACCCCGCAGCCGAGACGTGGCCAGGAAAGTCCCAGTGTTGACCCTTGGTGTGCATGCGGCGCGACATGATGTCGAACCAGAACAGCTGGTCGCGTTCCGGGTGCCACAGCGGGCCTTCGCCCAACTCGCATAAGGTCGCGTCGAAGATCATCGGGTGGCCTCGTCATAGGCGCGTACAATGGCTTTTGCACGGGTCGCAACCTGATCCGCGCCAAGGCCGGGCGTGTAAAGAGCGGTGCCAATGCCAAAGCCGTTAGCACCCGCTTTGATCCACTCGGCAAAGTTGTCGGGGCCTGCGCCGCCTACGGCGTAGACTGGGCAATCGGCTGGCAGGACAGCGCGCATCGCTTTGATGCCTGCGGGGCCGACGAGTGAGGCGGGAAAAATCTTTAGCCCGTCTGCACCAGCCTTGAGGGCGGCAAAGCATTCGGTCGGGGTCATGACGCCGGGCCAGCTGGCCATACCAGCGGCCTTGGTTGCCATGATGACGCGGGCGTCGCAATTGGGGGATACGATTAAAGTGCCGCCCGCCTGCGCTACGCGGCCGACGTCGTCGGGTGTCAGGACGGTTCCCGCACCAATTTCAGCAATGTCGCGGTGGGCATCAGCCATGCGGCGGATGCTGGCAAAGGGATCGGGAGAGTTTAGCGGCACCTCAATCCTGGTAATACCTGCGGCGATGCAGGCGGCAG
This sequence comes from Loktanella sp., assembly GCA_024635625.1. Taxonomy (GTDB): domain Bacteria; phylum Pseudomonadota; class Alphaproteobacteria; order Rhodobacterales; family Rhodobacteraceae; genus Loktanella. Next base: position 4,043 of record JAGXIQ010000031.1, read on the forward strand.
AGACATCGACCGCCTCGTCCGGGGTAACGCCTCGCAGGATCGCGATGATGGGTCGAGTCATGACTGGTCCTTCCAGCGGCGATGGGCGGCGGTCAGGCCGGCAAGGGTGGCGCGGTCCGCGTTGACTTGCGTCGCGGGGGCAGACTGTGCGCCCAAGGCGGTGACGTAAAGGCTAGCAAGGGTGCCTGCCCCGATAACGGCAATTTGCTGCCCCAGCCAATAAGGCTTTGTCGCGGCCAGTTCCGCACCGATTAACAGGCCCGACAGGCGGGCGCGGGCCGTGGCGTCGGGCAGGCCGTTCAGCAATCCCTCGGCCCGCAGCGAAAACATCCGCGCTGCAAGTCGTTCGGGGCGAGAGATCGCGTCGTCCAGACCTTGCAGAAATCCGTCCGCGTCCCAGCCTGCGTCGCAGGAATGACGTAGGACGGTATGGCCTGTGATCGCGGCAAAAAGATCACCGGTCATGACGGTTTGAAAACTGACAACCTCGTCAGCGCTGACGTGCACCCACTTTGTATGAGTGCCTGGCAGGCAGATGACGCCGTCCCATTTTGGGTTTAGCGATAGAAAACCTGCGATCTGAGTCTCCTCGCCGCGCATCACGTCAGCGGGGTCGGTTTGCTTGATGCCGGGGATGATGTGACAGCGGTCGCCTGCTGGTGTCAGACCATCGGGCAGTGGCGGGCAGGGAACGGTGGCATAAGGGGCTTCTGTCCATCCCTGACGCGACCCGACCATGCCGCAGGCGATGACTGGGACGCGGGGCCAGTCCACCGTCAGGGCATCAAGGGCAGGCGCGAAATCGTCGCGGGCAAGCTTCCCCATCCCATCGTCAGAAGACGCTTCTGCCAGCACGGTGCCGCTGGCGGACATCGCCCAGACGCGCAGGTGCGTCGTACCCCAGTCGGCGGCGATCCATGTGGCGTTTGCAGCTGGGTGTGTCATCCGGTGAATGCCAATCCGCCATCAAGGAACAGGCACTGCGCTGTCATCATCTTTGACAGGTCGGATGCAAGGAACAGCGTCGTGCCCGGCACGTCCTCTGGCATCAGGTTTACTGGCAGGCATTGCCGTTCGCGGAACTGGGCGAGGCTTTCTTCGGTATGCACTTCTTCGATCTGCTTTTTCGTCAGCACGAGGCCAGGCGAGATCGCGTTGACGCGGATCCCACGTGGCCCCCATTCACGGGCAAGGCTGCGGGTCAGACCGATGATGCCAGCATTCGACGACACATAAGGCGCTAGATTATCGACCCCGATTTGATAGCTGGCAGAAGAGAAGTTGATGATCGAACCGCCTTCGTCCCCCATCAGGGCAGCTGCCTTTTGGCAGGCAAAGAAATAATGCCGCAGGTTCACAGCAATCTGGGCGTCCCAGTCCGCAACTGTGATCTTGGCCGATTCCATTCGCGTATCGGCGGCGGCGTTGTTGATTTGAACCTTAAGCGGGCCTTGGTCAGCAACAGCCTTGTCCATGGCTGCGTGAAGCGCGTTGGTGTCCGTGACGTCGCACTGGATGAACAGGGGTTTAATCCCTGTCTTGTCCAGCATGTCCTGCGCAAAATTGCTGTGATCGGACCGACCGACGAAGCTGACCTTTGCGTTTTGGCGAAGGAAGGCTTCGGTCAGGGTCGAACCGATGCCAGACCCGCCACCGGTAATGAAAACGTGGGCATTTTTAAGTTCGGGGAAGTGGGCGGTCATGCGCGGTGTCCTTCGATGATCCACATGCTGTCGGGGACCGCGTAGGGTAGAGCGATACCATGGGACATCAAACTTTGCCCGGTCAAGGTCATAGGGCCGGATTTCAGCGCCGGAGTGCCGCGCGATATGGACGACAGGTCTTCGCGGTTCGCAAGGTCGACGGTGTAAAGTGCCTCCGGATCAAGGCCTGTCAGTCGCAGTGGGCGCGGGGCAATCTGGCGGCTGGTGGCGGCATGACCTGCGAATACGACGAATCGAGAGCCGTCGGCCGCCTGTTGTTGTTCGGCAATGACTGTCGGGTCAGCAGCATCAAGGCGCAGGATGTCGGCGGTGCGCAGCCAGTCGCGGTTAGTTTTATACCATGCAGTCACGCGGGTCAGGGTCGCAGCTTCTTCTTCGGTCAATTCACGGGGGTCCATTTCGAACCCCATATGGCGCTGGGCTGCGACCCATGCGCGGAACGCGATAGAATGGATGCGACCCGTGGTGTGGCAAACCCGAGGACCGACGTGGGAACCCGTGACGCAGGACGGAAGGAACAAGGCGGCGTCATGTTGGATGCGCAGGCGTTCCAGCGCATCGTTGCAATCAGACAGCCAGACGCGCTGCGTGTATTGCATAACGCCAAAGTCGATACGACCGCCGCCCGAGGAGCAGGATTCGATTTCGACCGCTGGATGTGCGTTGCGTAATCGGTTCAGCAGATCGTAGGTGCCACGGGTCTGGGCTGCCTCGTTGAATGGCAGGACGCGGTTGTGGTCCCACTTGATGTATTCGATGTTATGGGCTGACAGAATGGCGCTGACCTGATCGAAAAGATTGTCACGAACGTCAGGGTTCGCCATGTCGAGCACGTATTGCCCGCGTCCAAGTGGCTGATCCCGCTCTCCCATGATCCAATCGGGATGGGCGCGGGCCAGGTCGCTATCGGCATTGACCATTTCTGGCTCGAACCACAGGCCAAAGGTCATGCCAAGGCCGTGGACGTGATCGATCAGCGGGGTCAGCCCGTTCGGCCATTTGCTGTCGTCGATGACCCAATCGCCAAGGCTGGTGGTATCGTCGTGGCGCTCCTTGAACCAACCGTCGTCTAGCACGAAACGCTCTGCCCCTAAAGCGACGGCGCGGTCGGCAATGGCGGTGAGGGCGGTCAGTGAATGGTCGAAATAAATCGCTTCCCAGCAGTTGTAATGGACCGGGCGCGGTGCGTCGGGTTGGGGCCATGTGACTATGCGGTCGCGCAGGTGTCGCTGAAAACTGACAGCGCAACCGTTCAGACCGGTGTCAGAAAAGGCCATATATAGCGGCGCTGTCTCAAACCGCTTGGCCGCCAAGGGGTCGCTGTTGCAGGCGTGTCCAAATTGAATTTGGCGGCGGCCGTCTGGCAGTTCCTCTGCCAACATGCGGTGTCCGCCGGACCAGCCGTAATGCAAAGCATGGGCTTCTCCACCCGTATTTGTGCAACCACGGGCTGGCAGGATGATTGCGGGGAAATGTTCGTGACCTGTCCGCCCGGTGCGGTTGTCACGCGCTCGGATGCCGACGGACCAAGGCGTGTTGACGGTCTGGAATTCATCGCACCAGCGCCCCGCGAAATCGATCATCTCATCGGCAAGCTGTGGACCGGGCAAGACGGGGGCCGACAGCCAGTCACACAAAATGGGCGCGTCGCTGTCCAGTGCAGTGCTGGCCGTGATGATCCCAGTTTCGGCATCAGCGGCAAAGCGGAACGTCAGGGTCAGGCCTAGCGTTTCGTCGATATAGGCAAGCGAAAGGACGTCGGTACGCTTTGTGCCACCCTTGGTAAAGGCAGGGCGCAGGGGTGTGCCGTCGGGCTTGCGTACTGCCAGACCGGGCTGGCCCGGAAACGCAGCGGCCGTTTGCGGACAAAGCGTCAGTACCGGGTTGGCGTCCAGCATACCGCCGGTCAGATCGACCACCGACGCGGCAGCGATGGCGGGCAGGTCAGCCGCATCCGGCAACCGCGCGCCCCAATAGGTGCAGTGCGGCACGCCGTTGTCAGGGGCAGCCAGCACAAGGGTCTGGCGGGCAGCGTCGAGGCGATAGTGAGTCATATTGCTTACTTTACGGCGCCGAGGGTCAGACCGGCAATGAAGTGCTTTTGCATGAGGAAGAACATCGCGACCGGCGGCAGGGCCGCGACGATGGATCCTGCGGATACGAGGTGCCACGCGGCGACCCATTGGCCGTTCAAGGACGACAGTCCAGCGGTAACGGGGCGGGTTTCAGCAGAGGTCGTAAGGACCGTTGCCCAGAAGAAATCGTTCCAGATGAAGGTGAAAATCAACACGCTGAGGGCAGCGATTGCGGGTTTCATCAGGGGAAGGACGACGAACCAAAAGATGCGCCATTCAGCGACGCCTTCGACGCGGGCGGCTTCTATCAACTCTCTTGGTAAGGCAGAGATGAAGTTGCGCATGAACAGCGTGCAAAATCCGGTCTGAAAAGCGATGTGGAACAAGATCAGCGCATAGGGTGTGTTGTAGATGCCAAGCTGCAAGGTCAGGTCCCGGACCGGTACCATCAGGATCTGGAAGGGAACAAAGTTACCAGCCACGAACATGAAAAAGATGAGTAGGTTGCCACGGAACTTGTAGATACCAAGCGCGAAGCCCGTAAGGCAGGACAGGGCGACCGCCCCGATTACGGTTGGGATTGTGACGTAAAACGAGTTGCGGATGTATTTCCACAGGTCAAAATCGAACAGGACCGACCAGTAGTTTTCCCATGCGATGTAGCTGGGTAGGCCGAAATAGTTTCCTGCGGCGAGGTCAGAGGATGGCTTTATCGAGGTCATCGCGATGCCGAGAAGCGGTAACAACCACAGGATCAAAGCGATGGGTAACAGGGCCTGATAGGTCCATTGGGCCGTGTGGGATCGCTGGGCGATGGGGCGGGGAAACATATCAGTGGCCTCTCTCGTCGCGGACCATCTTCCAGACGAAACCGGCGATGAAGACCATCATAATCAGGAACAATACGACAGCGATGGCAGCACCATAGCCCATCCGGTAGCCGTATTCAGACAGCGCCTTTTCGTACATATAGAATGACAGCACGCGGGTCTGTCCGAAGGGGCCACCGTTGGTCATGATCGACACAAGGTCAAAGCTGCGAAGCGCGCCGATGACCGTGACGACGACAGCAATGAACGTCGCGGGGCGCAGTTGCGGCAGCACGACATACCACAGCATTTTCAGACCCTTTGCACCGTCTAGACGTGCCGCCTCGATCTGGTCAGGTGCGACGTTGTTCAGTCCAGTCAGATACAGGATCATGCAGTAGGCGATCTGCGGCCAAAGGCCCGCCACGATGATGCCGTAGGTCGCGTATTCGGGGTTCGCCAGAACGGCGGTGCCGGTCCCGAATAGCCATTCCGTCAGCTTGAAGAATAGGCCGAAATTTGGGGCATAGAACCATGCAAACATCAGGCCAACGACAACCTGAGAGATGACGAATGGAAAAAAGAACAGGGATTTGTAGATCCGGATGCCGGCGACTGTCTGATTGAGAAAAATCGCAATGCCAAGGCCTGCAGGCACCGCCAGCATGTATAGAACCAGCCAGATGATGTTGTTTTTCAAAGAGATGATAAAGTTGCGGTCACCCCAAAGCTCTTGGTAGTTACCCCAGCCGACCCATTTCTTTGGGCTTAATCCGTCCCAATCGTAGAATGAAAACTGGAACGACGCATAGATCGGCCAGATTACATAGACTGCGAACATAAAGATGCCGGGGGCAAGGAACAGCCACGGCGTCAACGCCTGTTGGTTGGATTTCCACCATGACCGCTTGGGTCCGTGCGCGTCCGGTAATGCTGTCATGATCTGCCCCCCTGATTGGTGACGGCGGCCCCATGTCAGGGCCGCCGATCATCTTACTTGTAGATACGCTGACGATCGCTTTCGAGGCGTCCCAGAATGTCATCAAGGTTGCCCGGATAGGCCATGAACTCTTGAAAGCCTTCCATGCCGGATGCGGCCATCTCTGCAGGCGCGTCGCGGTCAAAAAACTGCGCCAGACCAGACGCTTCGGACAGCATCGTAAAGCCTTGGGACAGGAACGGATCGGCCTCGTCCACGGTGGACTGATTGTTCACCGGCAGCTGGCCTAGGGCGGTGTTCAACTTGGTCTGCACATCGGGGCGAGCGAGGAACGCGAGGAACGTTTTGGCGTCCTCCGGATTCTTGGCGCCAGCGGGGATGTGGACCGTGTCGGTCGGCGCATCTTCGGCGCGGGCGACGTCTGGGTTGATCGTGGGGAATGGGAAGAACCCCAAGGTGTCGTCGGTCATGCCGCCGTCCTTGAACGTCGCCACGGCAAAGTTACCCATGATGTAGTTCGCGGCCTTCCCTTGGCTAAGCAACGCTGCAGCGTCCTGCCAGTCGATGGCAGCGGCGTTGGCGGTGATGTAACCGGGTTCGACCAGACGGTTCCACTGTGCGAATGTTTCGCGGACGCGCGGATCTGTCCATTCGACTTCGCCAGCGGTCAGGGCCATGTGGAAGTCATAGCCGTTGGTGCGCAGGTTGAAATAGTCAAAGATACCTGCGGCGGGCCACATCGCGGACGTGCCGGTGGTCAGGCAGTCAATGCCAGCATCCTTGAACAATTTGCAGTTCTCAACGAACTCGTCATAGGTCTCGGGGACTTTTGCGCCGACCTGCTCGTACAGGGTTTTGTTATAATACATGCCCCACTGGTAGTAGGTGTAAGGCACCCCCCATTGCTTGCCGTCGATCGTCATTGACGACTCTGCAGATGCCAGTTGATCGTTCAGGTTATTGTCGGCCCAGACATCGGACACATCCATAAACTGACCTGCATCGACGAAAGGCTTCATCCGGTTGCCAGCATACCAGTTGGCAAGGTCAGGGCTGTCGGCGGTCAGAAAGTTGCGGATCGCAGTCTTGTAGCCTTCGTGATCGAACAGGTTCACCTGCACGTCGATATCTGGATACTCCGCCTCAAAGTCAGCGATCAGCGCCTCAAACGCTGCCTTGGGCGCTGGATCGGATGTGTCTGTGTTGAATGTCAGAACGCGCTGCTGGGCGATTGCAGACGTGCCCGCCAACAGAGCAAGAGTGAGTGCCAGTCCGGCACCGAGGGGTTTGCGCAACATTGGTATCCTCCCTAAATTGCTGTCCAAGTGGTTTCATTATTTGAAACTTGGTTTTGGATATTGATACCTAATCGCGAATCCCCTAGGCTTGTCAACATACCCCTTACGCGGCGATGCAGCATTTTGGGGCAGGGAGGGACGACAATGGCAGGCAGCGGCGACGGTACCGTTGGCAAGGCGCTAGAGGTTTTAGATCAGGTGGCCAGTTTTGGTCGCCCGGTGCGGTTTTCTGACGTGCTGGCCGATAGCGCGTTTCCCAAGCCAACGTTGTACCGCCTGCTTCAAACGCTGGTCAGCCAGAATATGCTGGCCTTTGACCCCGACCACCAAACCTATGCACCCGGCGCGCGGCTGGTGCGACTTGCCCACGCGGCATGGGCGCAAAGCAGCCTTGTGCAAGTCGCCAGCCCGCATCTGGTGGGGCTTTCGGCGGCGACCCATGAAACCGTGCATCTGGCGCAGCTCGACCACGGGCAAGTGCTTTATCTGGACAAGCGCAACGCCGCCCACCCAGTGGAAATGTTCTCTCAGGCTGGCAAGATCGGTCCGGCCTATTGCACTGGTGTTGGCAAGGCGATGCTCGCCTATCTGGACCCAGCACAGGCCGAGGTGATCATCGCGCAGCAGTCCTTTCATAAATTCCAGCCCGGCACGCTTACGACCGCTGCCGCCCTGCGGCGAGAGTTGCAGGCGATCCGCATTCGTGGCTATGGCTTTGACCGCGAAGAGCACGAGGCGGGTATCATCTGTATTGCGGTGCCGATCCTATCCCCGGCGGGGCGCGTTTTGGGCGCAGTGTCGGTCACCAGCACGACAGCGCGGTCCGATCTGGCGGGGCTGGAACACCTTGCGCCGCAGGTGCGCGACACGGCCGCTGCAATCGCCAAAGATGCAGCACGTTGGAGCTTTCCCGACCACGGGACACAATCACGTCAACTTGCGGGGGAATAGGCCATGTCAGGCGTCACGCTACGAAATGCGGTCAAAAAGTACGGCGATGTTAAAGTCATCCACGGGATCGACCTCGACGTTCAGGACGGAGAGTTCTGCGTTTTCGTCGGCCCCTCGGGTTGCGGTAAATCCACCCTTTTGCGCATGATCGCGGGGCTAGAGGAGACGACTGCCGGTCGCATCGACATCGGTGCCCGAGACGTCACGCGGCTGGACCCATCCGACCGTGGTGTGGCGATGGTGTTCCAGACTTACGCGCTTTATCCGCATATGACCGTAAAGGATAACATGGGCTTTGGCCTTAAGATGAACGGCCATCCCAAGGCGGAAATCGCCACCAAGGTGGCCGAGGCCAGCCGCATCTTGAAGCTGGATGACTATCTGGCGCGTAAACCCGCGGCCCTGTCCGGTGGCCAGCGTCAGCGGGTCAGCATCGGCCGCGCCATCGTGCGTGGGCCAGAGGTTTTTCTGTTTGACGAACCCCTGTCCAACCTCGACGCTGAACTGCGTGTGGAAATGCGGGTCGAAATTGCCCGACTCCACAAGGAAATCGGCGCAACAATGATCTACGTCACGCATGATCAAGTAGAGGCGATGACGCTCGCCGATAAGATCGTCGTGTTGCGCAAGGGCGTGATCGAACAGGTCGGCGCGCCGATGGACCTTTACAGGGACCCCGACAACAAGTTCGTGGCGGGCTTCATTGGCAGCCCTGCGATGAACTTTATGGCCGGCGATATCGTGGACGGCACGGTCATCGTGCCGGGTATGAAGGCGCGTTTCGATCTGGGTGTCACAAATCAAAGCGGCCCTGTTATCGTCGGCATGCGTGCCGAACACCTGATGGTTGACGCACAGGGCGACACCCATACAGTTGATTTAACCGAAAGCCTTGGCGGCGTATCCTACGTCTACTTGCTAGGAGACACAGGAGAGCGTGTGGTGATCGAGGAACGTGGCGACCATCGGTCACGCATGGGTGATCGCGTCGGCATCAGCATCGAAGCCAGCCGCGTCTACCTCTTTGATCCCAAGACCGAACACCGCATCCGATCCTGACTTCTTCTCGTTGCAAGTATCCCGGGGTTTGGGGCAGCGCCCCAAGTCAGTTTTGCAAGAAATTGAAAGCATTAGCTGCGGCTAGCGCTTGCCGTAGTATAGACCCATCACATGCTCGGCCTGCGCGAAGAACAGCCAGCGCAGGCACAGGACGCCAGCGATATGCGCCAAGACTGCGATCAGCGCTGTCATGTGCGTCAACCCGGCTGCCAGCAGCGGGATCGGCACGCCAAATGCAAGGATTAAGCCGATGACCCGCAACTGCAGGGCATGGCGCCGCCCCACGGCATATGCAAATTCCTTCAGCAAATAGTTCGACCCGGTGTGCGGCGGCATGAAGGCGCGGACGCGGCCGATTTCGCCCAGTCCCGTGGCTGTTGCCAAGGTGGTACCAGACTGGGCAAACTGTTTGTCACCGGTGATCCATGCAACCAGTTGCAGCACTGCAGCTAAGGCCAGTAGGACCAACGCCGCGGTGCTTCGATTGGCCAGCAGCGCACCGCCCGCCAGCGACAACGTCAGAAACAACGCAGGCGTCGTCCAATGCCGCCATCGGGGCACCGTGCGCATTTGGGTGTAGATCATGGCTGTCGTGAAGACCGTCGCAAGACAACCGAGGGACACAAGCCAGCCCAGCGCCGGGCCGCTCTGGCTCCACATCCTGAGCAATGCAAAGAGACCACCCAGCAACAGTGTGGCGATCGCTGCGATGCCTTCACGCGATAGCCAGCTTGTGCGCCACTGGGTCAGAGCCAAATGCGCCCGCTCTGGGTGGCCAAGGTGAAAGGTCGACGCCAGAAGCCCGCCGACAGCCATCGTATAGGCCAGCGCGAAGAAAGCGAATGCGACCCAGCCTGTCGGGGCGGGCTGGCCAAGGCCTAGCCAGAACAATAGCCCGAAACCGAGGCCAGAGAACGTAGTGAACGCGATAACGGACGGGGCCGGATGCATTAGTCACGGGCTCCTGGCAGTTTTGACAACGTCCGGTCCAACCAAGCGATCAACCCTTTGCCGTCAGATCCCACAGGGGCCAGCAGTGGTGCCAACACATCGATCTGATCAACATCGCGGGGCCTTGGCGGCAGGTATTTGTTCACGGGCTTCATGCCCAGTTCCGGCATCAGATCGAAGCCGCCACGTTCAGCCACAAGCTGGCTGACTGCGCTGTCAGGATCGCCCAAATCACCAAAGTGGCGTGCACCCGCCGGGCATGTCCGGACGCATGCTGGGGTGCGGTCCACCTCTGGCAGGGCCTCATTATAGATACGATCAACGCAAAGGGTGCACTTTTTCATCACGCCAGCTGCCGCGTCCATCTCTCGTGCGCCGTAAGGGCAGGCCCAAGCACACAATCCGCAACCGATACAGGCGTCTTCATTGACCAAGACGATACCATCCGCCGCCCGCTTATAGCTGGCGCCAGTGGGGCAGACGGTGACGCAGGGGGCGTCTTCGCAGTGCAGGCAGGATTTCGGGAAATGAACCTGCTGTGTCGGGCCTTTTTCCGGCGTGACCTCATAACTGTGGACGCGGTTCAGAAAAGTGCCAGTCGGCGCGGCCCCAAATGGGTCTTGATCGGACAATGGCGCGCCAAGGTCGCTTTGAGTATTCCAGCCTTTGCACGCCACCACGCAGGCATGGCAACCGACGCAAGTGTCTAGATCGATAACAAGGCCGAGCTTGACGGCGGACGGTGGCGGTAGGGTCGTCATATCTTGGGACCTATGAGGAAGAATGGTTTTGCAGGCAAAATAGAGCCGTGCCAGCCTAGCGTCGCGCGGACCCTCCCCAGGGATTTGAGGGCGATAGACCGGGGGCGACTTGTTTGTAAGCAGTTTTATGGTGGCGGTCAGTCATGGTGTGATCTTCCAGCGCAACTGCGAGGGTGCCTTTGGAACGGGAGAGGCAAGGGGCGGCAAAACGGGTTGAGATTCGTTTGGAACACCAGATTTTTCAATCTTCACACGCAGGTCGAACCATGCGGCCTGACCGGTGACCGGATCTGAATTGGCCCAACGAAGGCCGTCCCCTTTGGGCGGCAAAAGTTCGTGGATCAGATGGTTAAGAAGAAAGCCACGCGTCGCTTCTGGTGCGTCGTGGTCCAACGCCCAAGCGCCCTTGCGCTTGCCAATCGCGTTCCATGTCCAGACCGTATTTTCGTTCAGGCTTTCCTGCAACGCAACGGGGACGGTGATAGAGCCATGCGCCGAGGTGACACGCGCCCAGTCGCCGTCCTTGAATCCATGTTTAGCCCATATTTTCGTTGGCACATAAAGTGGGTTGTGGCCGTGAATCTGGCGCAGCCATGCATTTTGGTCGCCCCAACTATGATACATCGCCATTGGGCGTTGGGTTAGGGCGTGGACGTTGTATTCAGCAGGATCGACATGGGCATCTTCGAATGGTGGATACCAGATCGGTAGTGGGTCCATCGTGATCTTAATCTGGCCGCGTAGGCGATCGGGGGGCTGGCGGTGGCCGGGGCCTTCGGCAGCTAGCTGAAAGCGACGCAGCGGTTCGACGTAAAGCTGAAAAATATACGGTTGCGGTGAGTCGTACAGACCCATCGTCACGGCCCAGTCTTGGTAGGCGCGGTTGAAGGGCTTGTAATAGGCGGCCTCTGCCGGGATGTGGCTGGACCAGAAGCCACCGTTGGCAATGTATTCATTCAGCTGGTTGTCGTTAGGCAGGCCACGTCCGTCTTGTAGTCCGGTGTCCCCAACGCGCCAGCCCGCCAGCGGCCCGATGCCGGGGCGGCGGATATGGTGCGTAATGTAGTCCGCATAGTCGGCGTATTTTGCAGAACCATCGTCGTTTACGAAACCCGGCAAGTTCAGACGCGCACCAAGGTCGCAAAGGACTGACTGAAATGCGCGCACGTCGCGATCTGGTTCCACTACGGGCCAGCGGATCGCGTCGGCCATGGCGTCGGCCTCGCAGATGGGACGATCCAGCAGCGAAATGCAGTCGTGGCGTTCAAGATAGGTGGTGTCTGGCAGGATCAGGTCGGCATAGAAGACCATTTCCGATGAATAGGCGTCGGAATAAATGATGCGCGGGATGACATATTCGCCGTCTTTGTCGGTGTCGGTCAGCATGTCGATCACGCCGCACGTGTTCATCGAAGAGTTCCAAGACATGTTCGCCATGTACATGAACAACGTATCGATCTTGTAGGGATCGCCCGCGTGGGCGTTCGAAATGACCATGTGCATCAAGCCATGGGCAGACAGCGGGTTTTCCCAAGTAAAGGCCTTGTCGATGCGGGCGGGGTCGCCAGCATCCGTCAGGCAAAGGTCGTCCGGTCCCTGCGGATAGCCCAGATGTGGGCCGTTCAAAGGTTGGCCGGGGACAACCTTGCAATGTGGTTTGGGGTGCGCTGTGGCGGGCTTGGGGTAGGGCGGTTTGAACCGCATACCGCCGGGGGTTTCCACGGCGCCAAGGATGATTTGCAAGGTATGAAGGGCGCGGCACGTTTGAAAGCCGTTCGAATGCGCGCTGATGCCACGCATGGCGTGGACGCTAACCGGACGGCCGATCATCTTCTCGTGTCTTTTTCCACGAAAGTCGGTCCAAGGTTGATCCAGCACGACGGGCTTATTGAATGCTATATCGGCCATATCGGCGGCAAGCTGGCGGATGCGGCTGGCAGGAATGCCCACACGCTCTGCCACGTTTTCTGGGGCGTGGATTGTGTCGGTATAGCGGTCTGCCATCAGGTGAAAGACGCTGCGATGGGTGAACCCGGCATTGCGCCACGTGCCGGTTAATTGCGGCTCTACCCCCTCACCGTTCCACGGGGCCAACTTGCCCGTGCGGCTATCGATGACTTGCGGCCGCAACTCGTCGTCACGGATAAAAAGGCCGTAGTCTGGCGATTTAGGATCCTGATTGACCAGCACGCTCGCATTGGTGAAGCGGGCGAGATAGTCCACGTCGATCTGACCTGCGGTCATCAGGCAATGGATCAGTGACAGGATCAGCAGCCCGTCGTTACCGGGCGTTACACCAAACCAGTCGTCGGCAACTGCGTTATAACCGGTTCGAATGGGGTTGATACCTACGATACGAGCACCGCGGCCCTTCAGTTTGCTGATGCCGATCTTGATTGGATTGCTGTCGTGATCTTCTGCGACGCCGAACAGTAGGAACAGTTTTGTGTGGTCCCAATCGGGTTGTCCGAATTCCCAGAACGCGCCGCCCATGGTGTAGATGCCTGCAGCCGCCATATTGACGGAACAAAACCCGCCGTGGGCGGCATAGTTTGGCGTGCCAAACCCCTGCGCCCAAAGAGAGGTGAAAGACTGCGATTGGTCGCGGCCTGTAAAAAACGCCAGCTTTTCGGGTGCAGTCTCTCGCAGCGGCTTGAGCCATGCGGTCGCAAGACCTAAGGCCTCGTCCCAGCTGATCTCTTCGTATTGCCCGGACCCACGGGGGCCTGTCCGCTTCAGTGGCGCGCGTAGTCGGGCAGGCGCATTGTGCTGCATGATTCCAGCAGAGCCTTTGGCGCACAGAACGCCCTTATTGATGGGGTGGTCGCGGTTACCTTCGATATAGGCGACCTTGCCACCTTTCATGTGCACATCGATGCCGCAGCGGCAGGCACACATATAGCAGGTGGTTTTGCGCACTTCGTCCCCGATGGGACGGGACAGATCGAGTGTGGGTTCGGTCATGCCAACACTCGCAAGGTGGCCTGCGCAATGGCTAATTCTTCTTGCGCGGGGACGATCCATGCACTGACGGGCGAATGATCCATGTGCAAGCGGCGGTCTCCTTTGGCATTGGCGGCGGCGTTCATGTCCAGCCCGGTAAAGGCCAGCCCCTCCATGATCGCGGCGCGGATTGCTGGGGCATTCTCACCGATGCCGCCCATAAAGGCCAGTGCATCAATCCCACCCATTGCCGCGATCATAGAGCCCGCGTGCCGCACCGCCCAATAAGTGAAATGACCAATGGCAAAGCGGGCGTCGCGGCTATGGGATTGCGACAGGTTGCGCATGTCAGATGCACCACCAAGAGCAAGTAGGCCACTGTTTTTATTCAAAAGGTCACTGGCGCCGTCGATGCCGTGAATACGGGCAAGCGCAAGGACGGCAGCGGGGTCGATAGCCCCGGATCGGGTGCCCATGGTCAGACCGTCAAGGGGCGAATAGCCCATGGTGGTGGCGACAGAATGGCCAGACTTGATAGCGCAAAGCGAAGCGCCATTGCCAAGGTGCATCGCTAGCAGGCGGTCGGGTTGCGGCATCAGCCGGGCGACAAGGCTGGCATAGCTGATGCCATGAAAGCCGTATCGGCGGATGCCTGGGGTGTTAGGGATTGCATAGGCGGTGGCCACGCGCGGGTTCGTCGCGTGAAAGGCCGTGTCGAAACAGGCGACCTGCGGCAGGTCGGGGGCAAAAGACGTAACAGCGTCAATGCCTGCCAAGGCCGCTGGATTATGCAGCGGTGCAAGGGGGATCAGGGCCGCAATCTGCGCGCGTACTTGCGGCGTGATGCGGGTCGGGACTGTCAAAATATCGCCGCCGTGGACGACACGGTGGGCGGCAGCGGCGATCGTACGACCGGCAAAATGGTGCAGGATCGCGGAAATGGCGGCTGCATGATCGGTCGTCTCAGTGATCGTATGGCTATCAATGAGTGTCAGGTCGGCCCCAAAGAGCGATGACTTGACCGAAGAAGAGCCTGCGTTGAGGACGAGAATGCTCATGCCACGGCCCGCAGAAGCCCAAGCGCTGAAAGGACCAGCAAAAGCCACGTTGCAAACCGCCTGAACGCGGCAGGCGGGGCGCTGGCAAAGCGACGGTTGCCTAGAAGGATTCCCAATGCCAGCAAAGGAGCAGCCATCAAAGCGGCCACGAAAGTGTCATGCGTAATCTGCCCGCCGAGGCCAAGCAGGGGCAGGGTCATCAGGTCGATGCCGGTCAGAAAAATGATCATCGTCGCGCGAAAGGTCGCTGGCGGGATCGGTTGTGCGCCGAGGCAAGCAGCGGCTGGCAGACCACCGACGCCTGCGGCGTTTGCTGTCCCCGCGACGAGGCCCACAGCCACATGGCCTGCGCGACCAAGTGGTCGTCGCAGGGTCCAACCACTTAGCATCATAAGCGCCAACACGCCGATGATCGCGCTGATCCCAACGCGGACGGTCGCGACTGGCAGCGCCAGCATCGTGAATATAGCCAGCGGCAAGGCGAGGGCGGCCCCAACCAGCAACGTACCTGCACGGACCCGGTCGATGTGAGGCCTGATGCCGCGCGCTTGAAGCGCGGTCATGGCGATCTCGCACATGAAGACGACGGGAATCAGGGGCAGGGGATTAGTCAGCAGCGCTGCGAAAGCGATGAAAATCGCAGAGAACCCAAAGCCCGCGTACCCCCGCACCAGTGCCGCGGCGAACAAGGCGCAAGCAAGAGCTATGCTGAGGCCGGGCGTTAGGTCAAAGGGCATTAGACCTGCGCGGTCGCCATATCGGCCTTGTCGATTCCCGCAATGCGGACGGGTTTTTTCATAGCGTCGCGGCGGAACGGCTCTCCCAGTTCTTGGTTTAGCAGCACTTCGATCAGCGTCGTCTTGTTATGCTGCATCTGGTCAGTGATCGCGGTGTTCAGCGCGTCTGTCAGCGCATCCATTCCTTTAACCTGAACGCCCTGCAAGCCGCAGGCCTGTGCAATTCCGGCATAACTGACGTCGGTATCCAATTCCGTACCGACGAAATTATCGTCGAACCATAGGGTAGAGTTCCGCTTTTCCGCGCCCCACTGATAGTTGCGAAAAACGATCATTGTGATCGCTGGCCATTCGATACGGCCAATAGCGGTCAATTCATTACAGGCGATCCCGAAGGCACCATCACCGGCGAAACCCACAACCGGCACATCGGGCTGGCCAATTTTGGCGCCTACAATTGCGGGCAGGCCATAGCCGCAGGGGCCGAACAGACCAGGAGCAAGGTATTTGCGGCCCGCCTCGAAGGACGGATACGCGTTGCCGATGGCGCAGTTGTTGCCGATGTCGCTACTGATGATCGCCTCGCGGGGCAGGGCGCTTTGAATCGCACGCCACGCCATGCGCGGGGACATCCAGTCGGGCTTGTCCGCACGGGCGCGTTCATTCCACGTCGTGCCTTCATCGTCGTCCTCATGGTCCATCGATGACAGTTGCTGCGCCCATGTCGATTTCGTTTTGCCGATCAGATCGCGGCGATCTTGGCGACCCGAGTCGCCCGCGCCATCGGCTAAAGCATCACGGATGCGGTCGGCCACGGTCGCGGCGTCGCCCACAATACCGACGCTGACCTTTTTCGTCAGGCCGATACGGTCGGGATTTAGGTCGACCTGAATGATCGCCGCATCCTTGGGCCAGTAGTCGATGCCATATCCGGGCAATGTGCTAAAAGGGTTAAGCCGCGTGCCAAGGGCAAGGACGACGTCGGCTTTTGCAATCAGCTCCATCCCCGCCTTGCTGCCGTTATAGCCCAGCGGCCCGGCAAAAAGGGGGTGCGAGCCGGGGAAAGCATCGTTGTGCTGATATCCAACGCAGCCCGGCGCATCGAGACGCTCTGCCAAGGCCATCGACGCTTTGATGCCACCGTCGGACAGGACAACGCCAGCGCCGTTCAGGATAACGGGAAATTTGGCGCGAGAGAGGAGATCGGCAGCGCGCGCGATAGCATCTGTGCCACCCGAAGGACGTTCGAACGCAACAATCTGCGGCAGGTCCACGTCGATGACTTGCGTCCAGAAATCGCGTGGTACGTTGATTTGCGCCGGGGCAGATGCACGTTTGGCGGCCATGATGACGCGGTTCAGCGTCTCGGCGATACGACTCGGATCGCGGACCTCTTCTTGGTAAGCGACCATATCTTCGAACAGCTTCATCTGCTCGACCTCCTGAAAACCGCCCTGACCGATGGTCTTGTTGGCGGCCTGTGGCGTGACCAGCAGCAGGGGCGTGTGGTTCCAGTAGGCGGTTTTTACGGCGGTAACGAAGTTGGTGATGCCAGGGCCGTTCTGCGCGATCATCATCGACATCCGGCCCGTCGCACGGGTGTAGCCGTCGGCCATCATCCCTGCGCTGCCTTCGTGTGCACAGTCCCAAAAGGTGATGCCTGCGTCGGGAAAGATATCCGATATGGGCATCATTGCGGACCCGATGATCCCAAAGGCCTGATCGATACCGTGCATTTGCAGGGTTTTGACGAAGGCTTCTTCGGTGGTCATTTTCATGCGTTCGGATCCTTTGGCTTGCCGATAGCCGGGACGCTGCCCCGGCTATCGGGATACTTGAGGCGATAAAAAAGTTGGACCTTTAGCCTAGAACGCGTGTCAGGGCTTGGTCCACCGCATCGGTGATCTGGTTGATGTCGTCCTTTGTCGCGATCAAAGCCGGGGCAAAAAGCAGGGTATTGTTAAAACCGGGGACCGATCGATTGGTAGCACCGATAATCACGCCCTGTGCCATGCAGTCGGCTACGATGGCACCCACCTGCTTTTCATTCAGCGGGTCTTTGGTGCCACGGTCGGTGACCAGTTCGGCGCCACAGAATAGACCCTTGCCGCGCACGTCGCCGATGACCGCGTGCTTTTCCATCAGGCCGTGTAGGTTAGCCATCAGATGTTCGCCCATCGCGGCAGAATTTGCGAGCAGGCCTTCTTCTTCGATAATGGCCATATTCTCGATTGCTGCGGTCGGGCCGGCTGTACAGCCGCCGAAGGTCGAGATGTCACGGAAGTAGGACATGTAATCAGTATCGTCCTTGAACTGCTCGAACACCGCATTGGTGGTCACGCAACAAGAAATCGCAGCGTAGCCGGACGCAACGCCCTTGGCCATCGTTACGATGTCAGGTTGGACGCCGTACTGCTGGTAGCCGAACCAAGTACCGGTGCGGCCCAGTCCGCAGACGACCTCGTCGATGTGCAAAAGAATGTCGTACTTGCGGCAAATTTCTTGCACGCGGTCCCAGTAGCCGCGTGGTGGGGTCACAATGCCACCGCCAGCGGTGATTGGTTCTAAGCACAATGCGCCAATCGTGTCGGCGCCTTCGCGCAGAATAACCTCTTCGATCGCGTCGGCGGCGCGGACGCCGTAATCGTCGTCGGTCAGACCGTCCTGACGACGGTATTCAAGGCAGTGCGGGACTTGCACGAAACCCGGTGTGTAGGGGCCGTATTGTGCATTCCGTTCCTGCTGGCCACCGGCGGACAGGTTGGCGATGGTCGTGCCGTGGTAATCGCGTTCGCGAAACAGGATCTTGTGTTTGCGGCCGCCATGATGCTTGTGCGCAATCTGGCGCACCATCTTGAAAGCCTTCTCGTTCGCCTCTGATCCCGAATTGGCGTAATAGACCCGGTCAAGGCCGGGCATTTTGTCGACCAGTAGTTCTGCGAATTGCGCACCGGGGATCGTGCCGGATGCCCCTGCAAAGAAGCACATCTTGGTCAGCTGGGCCGCGACTGCATCGGCGATCCGCTTACGGCCGTAACCGACGTTTACGGTCCAGACCGCACCGGACACGGCGTCCAGATGTTCGCGGCCCTTGATGTCCCAGACACGCAGGCCTTTGCCTTCGACCATGATGCGGGGGTCGATCGTCTCGAACGGTTTGTGCTGGATCAGGTGATGCCAGACGTGCGCGCGGTCGGCGGCAATGACGGCGGCGGGATCGTTTGACAGTGTGTGCTGGTTCATAGGGCTTTTCCGGGGCTGTGGGCAACAGGCGACAATCAGCAGTCTTGGCTTTGCCGACAGTGTTTTGCAAGAGATTGCGGCGTCGCGCTGGAAATTGCGGCGCAGTGCGCGACAGCTGGCGCATCGTAAACGACATCTGGTGCCCCCGGATCGCGGGGGTCTGGTCAGACTGGGGTCGGCTGTGGTTATCTTATGCTCATGCGACGCGGGATCAACTCGTGCGGTCATGGCCCGACGGGCCCCTTGCAACCGGGAGACGACAGATGAATGCCAAGACAATGATGATGGGAGCCACCGGCGCGTTGGCTTTGCTAAGCGGCGGGCAGGCGATGGCCGAAGCGCACGGGGAATTGACCGTCGGCTACTTTCTTGAATGGCCGATGCCGTTCGAATTCGCCAAGGTGAATGGCACCTATGACGAGGCGCTGGGCATGAAGGTGAACTGGGTCAGCTTCGATACCGGTACTGCAATGTCCGCAGCTATGGCATCTGGCGATGTGCAAATTGCAGTGTCCCAAGGTGTGCCACCATTCGTTATCGCGACCAGCGCGGGGCAGGATTTGCAGGCTATCGACGTGGCCGTCAGCTATGCGGACAACGACAATTGCGTCGTGGCGGCTGGGCTGGAAATTGACAAGGATTCAGCCAGTGAACTGGCGGGCAAGAAAGTCGCCGTGCCATTAGGCACTGCAGCGCACTATGGCTTTTTGCGGCAGATGGATCACTTTGGCGTCGATGTCGGCAGCCTAGAAGTGGTCGATATGGCCCCGCCCGAAGGGGCCGCGGCCTTGGCACAAGGGGCTGTCGACATGATGTGCGGCTATGGTGGGTCGCTGCGGACAGCGATGGAATATGGTAACGTTCTGCTGACCGGCGCGGAAAAAGAAGAGCTTGGGATTCTTGTCTTTGACGTGACCAGCGCACCTGCTGCTTTTGTGGCTGAAAATCCAGATGTCGTGGCGAATTTCTTGGCCGTGACGGCGCAGGCAAATGCCGACTGGAACTCTGGCGCCAAGGTCGAAGAGATGATTCCTGTCATCGCGCAGGATTCCGGCATGGACGAGGCTGCGGTACGTGACTTCATGGCGACTTTCGTGTTCCCGTCTGTCGAAGATCAGCTGGGCCAGAAATGGCTGGGCGGCAACGCGCAGGAATTCATGAAGGGTGTCGCCAAGGTTTTCGTTGATTCGGGGTCGATCCCTTCGGCGCTGGAAACCTACGATGCCACCGTCAATACTGGCCCTTTGCAAGCCGTTGAAGCCATGTAAGGCAGATGCGGTGCGCTGGATGACCCCGCGCACCGCACCGTGAAGGAGGGGCCGTGTGACGGGTCTGAAGATTGAAAATGTCTCGATGCGGTTCGACTTGCCGGATGGTGGGGCCGTACAGGCCCTGAAGGATATCAGCATCGATCTGCAGCCGGGTGAATTGCTAAGCGTGCTTGGCCCGTCGGGCTGTGGCAAGACGACCTTGCTGAATATCGTCGCTGGATTTTTGGCCCCGACTGCAGGGCAAATCACGTTGAACGGCAAGCGGGTCCACGGTCCGGGGCCGGAACGAGGCATGGTTTTTCAGCAAGGCGCATTGTTCGAGTGGATGAACGTGCGCGAAAACGTGGGCTTTGGTCCGCGCATGAAAGGCATGGCGGCGAAACCCAAGGCTGAAATCGTCAATCATCTGCTGGATGTCGTGGGGCTACGCGATTTTAAGGACAAGGCGGTTTACGAGTTGTCAGGCGGCATGCAGCAACGTGTCGCCCTGGCGCGGTGTCTGGCGAATGAACCTGACGTGATCCTGATGGACGAACCCCTGGGCGCGCTTGACGCGCTGACTCGGGAAAAGATGCAGGGGTTGGTTCTGAAGCTATGGAAAGAAACCGGCAAGACCATCGTGCTGATTACCCACAGCGTTGAAGAGGCGCTGTTGCTGGGCGAACGGCTGATCGTCATGGCCCCACGACCGGGGCGCATTCACAAATAATACAATTTGCCTTTCGCCGACATGGGTGTCGGTCGCGATCTGCGAGAGGTTAAGAAAGACCAACGCTTTGCCCAGACTCGCGACGAAATCTTGTCGATGATCTGGAACATGGAAGAGGAAATTATGGGCAGCGCGGAGGAAGCCGTCTGATGGCCGTTCTGGCGGCCTTATGGGGCGAGTTCCTTACAGTTCTTTCTGCTATCGCTGCGGCCCTGCCATGGATTTCTGGCTATATCCTGCTGATCCTTGCCTTGATGGTCGTGTGGTCTGGTGTGCGACGTCTACTGCGTCCAAAGCATGACTATAGCAGCCTGAAAACCGTCACCTTTGGCGATGAATCAGCTGTGGTATCGAATGCTGTTGCCTCTGTCGTCAGCATCGTGCTGATCTTCGTGTTTTGGGGTGCATTCACTGGGTCGGCCTTACTGCCCGGCATTTTGCATGTACCCGGCCCATTCTCGGGCACTGGAACCTTTGATTATACGCTGACCATTCCGGACGGTACGACGGACAACGCTACGGTGACGGTGCTGGTGCATCCCGCCGACGTCACGACTGATGATCCTGTGGTCGATCCGGGCGACGGCATCGCGCTGAACGATTCTATCGCCATTGGGTCCTACCGCAGCGCCCTGTTGCGTGTCGCTGACAATGACGTCGTAACCCGTGACGCGGGCGCACAGATTACCGCGATCGACGGTAAAGATATCGCCCCGGGGGAATCCGTACGCGTCAGCTTTGGTCGCGTGGCGATGACGCCCAAGGGGACACTGAACATCATGCCCCAGACAGGCTGGCAGATGGAGCCGATTTGGCTGCCCGCGCCAGAGGCGGTCTGGGCGCAGGCAATCTCTGTCGCGACAGAGGGCTTTCGCGGCGCAACCCTTTGGGAGCATCTTGGCTTTTCGTTGTTTCGGGTGATCGTCGGGTTTTTGCTTGGGGCGCTGGTTGGAGTGCCTTTGGGTTACGCAATGGGTCTATCTGACTGGTTCCGCGGCTGGTTCGATCCCATCGTTGAATTCATGCGCCCGGTGCCGCCGCTCGCACTGATCCCGCTGGTCATCATCTGGGCGGGCATCGGAGAGACGGGTAAAATTATTCTGCTATTCCTCGCGGCCCTGTGGATTATGGCGATCGCTGCGCGGTCAGGGGTGTCGGGCGTCCGCATCTCTAAGGTCCATGCCGCCTATTCGCTTGGGGCCAGTCGGTGGCAGATTATGCGGCACGTCATCGTTCCTAACTCCTTGCCAGAGATTTTTACCGGCGCCCGCGTCGCGATGGGTGTGTGCTGGGGCACCGTGGTCGCGGCGGAATTGGTGGCGGCGCAAAAGGGGGTGGGCATGATGATCATGGTCGCGTCCAAGTTCCAAAGCACCGATATCGTGCTTATGGGCGTTATCTTGATCGGTGTTGTCGGTTTTACCATCGACCTTGGCATTCGTTGGCTTGAACGCCTGATGGTGCCTTGGAAAGGTAAAGGCTGAACCCATGATGGGCATTGCGGCGGCGTTTGCCGCGTTGTTCGTCTTGTTGGCGCAGGGCGGCATGGCACCTGAGCGGCTGACGATGCTTGGACAAGTCACCCTGGCCGCATTGGCGCTTGGCGTGGCGTTCGATGTTTTCTGTTTGTTGCGACGCGGGGTGCAACGATCCACGCGTGTGGTTCCGCGTAGGGTCAGACGGCAGGGGCCGGGGCGCAAACCGACGATCATCGTGGACGGGTCCAACGTCCTGCACTGGAATGGTGAACCGTCGCAGATGGTCCTGACCCGTGTGGTGAAGGCACTGGTGGACAAAGGAGAGCGACCGCACGTCTATTTTGACGCAAATGTTGGCTACAAACTAAAAGGCCAGTTTTTGGGTGCCCCGGCGATGGCCGCAATCATAGGCCTGCCAGCAAGGCACGTGACAGTCGTTGACAGTGGCACGCCCGCCGATCCAGTTTTACTGGATCACGCGGTGCGGGCGGGCCTACGTGTCGTGACCAATGACCGCTTTCTTGACTGGAAAAGTGAATATCCAGACGTCGGCGGGCGTGGTTTCTTGGTTAAGGGGCGCTGGCGGCAGGGCACGCCCATGCTGCGGCTTTAGCTTATTGCGCGGCGCGTGTGATCGACAAGTATTTGCCAACACCGTTATCGCCGTTGCTTTGGTAATCGATGACGATCATGTCGCCTGCCACCAATTCATCGGGCAGGGGGAAATCGGCTGGGACCGTCCAGATCGTCCGGTCGTCCAAGACGATGACATGGGACACACGGTCGTAGGCAACCACAGTGCCGGTCGTGTCGTCCGCAAGCGCGGGCAACGCAAATGCGGTCAGAATGGCGGTGGTCAAAAGCAGGCGCATGGCCGGGGTCCTTGATAAGGTGTTAGGTAAGACAGATTGTGCTTTGACATGCCGTGCGCAAGGGCCAGTTGTGCGGCCCCTGCGAATAAGTCTGCGGTTGGATATGCATTAGGTAAACAGCAGCACCAGCATCACGACCGACATGGCGACCATTCCCAAATTCTCTGTCAGGGACACGAAGCCCAACGGCACGTTGCTGTCACCGCCAACGCATGCGCATTTCAGTTCTCGTCTGTCTATATAAACAGCCTTGTAGACGCTGACCGCGCCGATGCCGCCGATGATTAAGGCCGCCGGTGCGGACAGCCACGTTGCCACCATCGCCGTCATCAAAATGCCCGCGCCGGTTTCCACGAAGGGATAAATGTAACCGTAGCGCACCCAGCGTTTGGCCAGCAGGTCATAGTTCAGGAACATCGTCGAAAAGCTTTCGATATCCTTCAGCTTTTGCAGGCCAAGAAAGATCATTGAGATTGACACGAACCAGCCGAGGGTCTGCCAGTTCAAAAGCGTCTCAAAGGCGTACCACGTGAATGCGATTGCAGTCAGTGCGGCCACTACAAATAGCGCGATGACTGGCTTGTAGGACAGTTTGCTGGCGTTCGGATCTTTCTTACCAAAGTGGACTTGAAGCGCGTCGTACCCACCGATCCGCGCGCCATCGATAAAGGTCTGCGGCGTCGTTTTGGCGTCATGTTCAGCCTTGAACGCATCGACTTCATAGCGCGTTCTCAAGTGATGATCCTCGACAGTGAAACCTTGCCGTTTCAATAAATCCTTTGATTTCAATCCGTAGGGGCAGGTGTGTTTTTCCATCACCATCCGGTAAAGAATGGCGGTTTTTAGGCCTGACATCGTATCTTTTGGCATGAGTTCGAGCCTTTCTGGTGCGGATCGCGTTCGTCGATCTGCGATTATCATACCCCCTATGGGTATACAAGCCACGGCAACTGCTTTGGTCAGCAGGACGCGACAAGACCCCGTCAGGCCGACGCATAAGATATGCGATCCACCAAGGCGCTTTAGGGCAGCAGCAAAGCGACTTATGGGTCGTTGCGCCAGCGCTCGGTGCGACCGCTTCGTGCTGAATGTCTGGTTTTGCGTGACTTTGATCTGAATCAGCGACAACCTTGTTTGCAAGGGATAGTCTTGTATGGACATCCGGTTGCGCGCGCGCCTTTTGTCCGCGCTGAAAGGCTTTCTATGTCGAACGATCCCTATGCTGCTCTCGGGCTGACCAAGACCGCCTCGGCGGACGAAATAAAGACAGCTTACCGTAAGCTGGTGCGCAGCAACCATCCTGATTTACACCCTGACGACACCGGAGCGGAGGCGCGTTTCAAGGCCGTTTCTGCGGCCTACGATCTGCTGAAAGACCCAAAGACCCGTGCCCGCTTTGACGCAGGAGAGATCGACGGAGCCGGGGCAGAGCGTCCGCCACGCCAGTACTACCGCGACTTTGCAGGATCGGACGGGCAGGCCTATCGACCGGGCGGCGGCGGCTACGGACAAGGCGCAGACCCTGGCGACATCTTTGCAGAAATATTGCGTAACCGCGGCCGCACGTCGGGCGGCGGTTTTGGTGGAAGCGGGTTTAAGGCCCCCGGACCCGATGCGCGCTACGCTTTAGAGGTGTCGTTTCTGGACGCCGCGCGCGGGGCTGAAACACGGATTACTTTGCCAGATGGGCAAAACCTGTCAGTCAAAATCCCTGCTGGCACCGAGGATGGCCAGACCCTACGTCTGCGCGGCAAGGGCGGGGCGGGATTCGGTGGCGGCGCTGCGGGTGACGCTTTGATTACTGTGTCTGTGCAGGCGCACCCGGTTTTCACCCGCGAAGGTGGCGACATCCTGCTGACGTTGCCCATCACAATTGATGAGGCCGTCCTTGGCGGCAAGGTCACGGCCCCGACTATCGATGGCCCTGTGGGGCTGACGATCCCGGCGGGGGCAAGCTCTGGCCGTGTGCCGCGGTTGCGCGGTCGCGGTGCGGCGCGTCCGGGACAAAAGACGAAAGGCGATCAGCGCGTCACCCTACGGATCGTCGTGCCACCGCAGCCTGACGACGCGCTGCGCGACTTTATGACCGAATGGCGCAAGACCCATGCCACCGATCCCCGCGCCGATCTGCAATCGGAGACCGTGCCATGACCGAAGCCCTGACTGAAGCCGACGTTCTGATCCGTGTGACCCGCCTGACCCGTATAAGGCTGGCAAGCTTTATCGAGACCGGCCTCGTAAAGCCGGATCAAGACGGCGAAAGGTGGGTTTTTGCCCAGATCGACATCGCACGGCTGGATTTGCTTTGTGATTTGTCGCTGGACCTTGAATTGGACGACACCGCCCTTGGCATCGTGGTGTCGCTACTCGACCAACTCCACGCGGTACGCCATGATTTGGCCTACGTTGCCAGTACGTTAGAGACGTTGCCCGCGAGCATCCGCCAACAACTCGGCATGCCGATCAACTTGCCATAGGATGATAAATGGCCTGCCACGACGGAACGCCGCAGCAGGCCTTTTTGGTCAGGCCGCCAGATCGTCAGCCGTAATGGCCAGCAGGTCGTCCGCGCCTTCGCGCACATGGGCCAGAAGCCCTGTGACCTCTGGTAGTTGGCGACGGATGTAGAAGGTGGCAAGACGGGCGCGGGCCGCGTCGCCGTGGATCGCGGCGGACAAGTGGGCATGACCACCTAGTACACGGGCAAAGGCCGCCAGGTACGGTACTGCCCCGGCAAATCGTTGCTGAAGATCGGTTTGTGCGACCAGCCAGTCGGTTGTTTCGCGCAGGTCTTCAGCGGCCTGCCAAACGGCCTCTGCCAAACCTTCGTGGCTGCTGCGGGCGGCCTCTGCGCCGGTCTGGATTTCTTCGATCAGCAGCTTGGCTGCTTCGCCGCCGTCCATCAACTTGCGGGCAACAAGGTCCATGGCCTGAATGCCGTTCGTGCCTTCGTAGATTGCAGTGACGCGGACATCACGCAGGTATTGCGCGGCACCAGTCTCTTCGACAAAACCCATTCCGCCGTGGACCTGTACGCCCATAGAGGCAACCTTGATCCCTGTGTCAGTACCAAAGGCTTTGGCTATCGGCGTCAGGAATGCGGCACGCGCCTTCCAGGCCGCGTCGCCGGTGGCAGACGTCATGTCGATAGCGCAGGCACACATCATTGCGATGGCGCGGGCGGCAAAGGTATCGGCCTTCATCTCGGCCAGCATGCGGCGGACGTCTGCGTGCTCGATGATGCTGCCCGTGCCGCCGACCTTACCCTGCTTGCGGTCCTGCGCGTAGTGCAACGCGTGCTGGTAGGCCCCTTCCGCTACGCCGATCCCTTGCGTGCCGACACCAAGGCGGGCGTTGTTCATCATCGTGAACATCGCTGCCATCCCGCCGTTTTCCTGTCCGACCATCCAGCCGACAGCATTGTCATAATCCATCACCGCCGTGGGGCTGCCGTGCAGGCCCAACTTGTGTTCTAGCGATACGACCCGCAGGTTGTTCTGCTTGCCGGGAGTCCCGTCCGCGTCGGGGATGAACTTTGGCACAAGGAACAGGCTGATCCCTTTTGTACCTGGCACACCGTCAGGCAGGCGGGCCAAAACCAGATGGCAGATGTTGTCCGTAAAATCGTTGTCGGCCCAGCTGATGTAAATCTTCTGACCAGAGATCGCATAGGTGCCGTCGCCATTGTCCGTTGCCTTGGACCGCAACGCGCCCACATCGGATCCGGCCTGTGGTTCGGTCAGGTTCATGGTGCCGCACCATTCGCCAGAAATCAGCTTAGGTATGTAAAGGTCGCGCAGTGCGTCAGAGGCGTGGTGCTCTAACGCTTCGATCTGTCCCTGCGTCATCAAAGGGTTCAACTGCAGGGACAAGCAGGCCGCCGACATCATGTCGTTGACCGCAGTCGTCAGTGCCATTGGCAGACCCATGCCACCGTTCGCGGGGTCGGCAGACATACCAATCCAGCCACCCTCTGCGATTGCCTTATAGCCCTCAGCATATCCGGGAGAGGTGCGAACGACGCCGTTTTCCAGCCGTGCCGGATGTAGATCGCCTGGGCGCTGCAAGGGGGCCAGCACTTCTTCACACATCTTTGCGGCCTCGGTCAGGATGGCCTCGGTCATGTCCGGGGTGGCTTCACTGAACTTGTCCGTCTGAGTGACAGCGGCGAATCCCGCGACGTAGTCCAGCAAAAAGCGAAAGTCGGAAACGGGGGCACGGTATGGCATGGAGGCTCCTCCTCGGGTATGCTTGGCAAGGGCGCAGCGCGGCGCTATGCAGGCGCGATCTTGACCAAGGTAGCCGTACCATGCAATCGCGCAATGACAACGCCACGTCAGAGACCTCTCTTCTGCTGGCAGATGACGCAGGGTTGGCAAAAGCGGCAGAGCTTTTGCGCTCAGGCGGGCTTGTCGCATTCCCGACCGAGACTGTCTATGGTCTTGGCGCTGACGCGCGGCAATCAGAGGCGGTGGCAAGCATTTATGCAGCTAAAGGGCGGCCCAGCTTCAACCCGCTGATCGTTCATGTCGCAGATCTGGCAGCGGCCGAGGCGCTAGTGACGTTTACCCCGCAGGCTTACCGATTGGCGCAAGCGTTCTGGCCAGGGGCTTTAACATTGGTGTTGCCGCTCAGGACAGGCGCGGGAGTGTCTTCGCTGGTGACGGCCGGGCTGGATACGCTGGCAGTTCGTGTGCCTGATCATCCAACAGCGCAAGCTGTGCTAAGCGCCTTTGGCGGGCCGGTTGCAGCCCCAAGTGCAAACCCGTCTGGACGGATCAGCCCGACGACGGCAGGGCACGTCATGGCGGGGCTGGCGGGACGCATCGATGCCATTGTAGATGGCGGGTCCTGCGCTGTTGGCGTGGAGTCGACAATTGTAGACGTGACCGGCGACCCGGTGCTGCTGCGGGCGGGCGGTGTGCCACAGGACGCCTTAGAGGCGGCCCTTGGTGCAGCGCTAAAAAGACCGCAAGCGACAGCGCAGCCTACGTCACCGGGACAGTTGGCGAGCCATTACGCGCCGCTGGGCGCTGTGCGGTTGAACGCGACCACCTCGCAGCCGGGAGAGACTCTTTTAGGTTTTGGTGCTGTAAAGGGCGATCTTACATTGTCAGCCGCTGGCGACCTTAGAGAGGCAGCATCGCGCCTTTTTGATTGCTTGCACCAGCTGGACGCCATGGGCGCGCAATCAATAGCGGTTGCTCCTATCCCCGATCAGGGGCTTGGGGCTGCGATCAATGACAGACTGCGACGGGCTGCGGCGCCGCGCGATTGAACCATGCGGCCTTGGGCGGCGTTCAATCAAAAAGGGAACCACAATGGCCGGACATCATCATCACGTCGACCCAGATGCAGGCGACCGCCGCATAATTGGTGCGGTCGCCGTCAATCTGCTGCTGACGGTGGCGCAAATCGCGGGGGGTATTCTGTCTGGCAGCCTGGCGCTGATCGCTGATGCGATTCACAACCTGAGTGACGCATTGGCGCTGGTCATAGCCTTCGGGGCTCGTAAGATCGCGCGCCGTCCGGCGGATAAGACCATGACCTTCGGTTACGCCAGAGCCGAGGTCGTAGCCGCGCTGATCAATTACACGACGCTGATCGTGATTGGTCTTTGGCTTGTCTACGAAGGGGTCACCCGGTTGATTTCACCCGAAGGGGTTGATGGTTGGCTGGTGATCTGGATCGCCTTGATTGCCTTAGTGATCGACCTGATCACCGCCGCGCTGACCTATGCGATGAGTAAAGACAGCATGAACATCCGCGCGGCATTTCTGCACAATGTGTCGGACGCTTTGGGTTCGGTTGGCGTCATCGTCGCAGGCCTGCTGATCTTGACCTTCGGTTGGACTTGGGTGGATCCTGTCGTCACGCTCGCTATCGCCGGTTACATCCTGTGGCAGTCGTTTTCCGAAATCGGCCCGGTCATCCGCCTGCTGATGTTGGGGAGCCCGGCTGACGCTGATGCGGCAGGGATCGTGGCTGACATGCGTGCCGTCGATGGCGTGGCGGATGTTCACCACGTCCATCTTTGGATGATCGACGAGAACCGCAATGCGGTCGATGCGCATATTGTGGTACAGCAAGGTGATTGGGGGCGCGCCGATGCGATCAAGGATGCCGTGCGCAAAGCGCTACACCCCCACGGTATCAGCCACGCCACCTTAGAGGTCGAATGTAGCCGACACGCTTGTCACGATGCGCAACTGTTCGGCGATGTCGCGGCGCAAGACGTGAGCCATAAGGGGCACGCGCATGCGCATTGATCGGACTGGCGCGCGCAACGAACTCTACCGGCGATAAATGATGGGGGGCCGGTCTGGCTGCCCTCGCGTTTTCCATGGTCCCAGATAAACGTAATCGCGGCGGCTAATAATTCGCGCAGTCTGTTTTCGTAAAGGATTTTGGGGTTGAGGCAAAAGCAGCGGACAGCATTCTGCCGCAAGTAAGCTTAAATGTCTACGGGCCTGGCGTGATGCATCGCCGATATGTCCCAAAGATTGAGGGGCCGCAAAAGCAGCCCCTCATTATCGCATTACACCAAAGTCAGCAGCTTTTTTGCGGCTTCTTCCGAAGATGCTGGGTTTTGACCAGTGACAAGCTTACCGTCTGTAACAACAAACGAGGCCCAATCGTCACCCTTTTGGTAGTGGCCGCCGTTGGCGATCAGCATGTCCTCGACAAGGAACGGCACGACATCCGTAAGGCCAACGCCTTCTTCCTCTGTATTGGTAAAGCCGGTGACCGTTTTGCCGGATACCAGCGGCTTACCGTCAGTGCCTTTGGTGTTCTTGAACACGGCAGGTGCGTGGCAAACAGCGCCCAACGGCGTGCCGGCTGCGGTGACGGCTTCGATCAATGCAATGCTGTCCTTATCTTCAGACAGGTCCCAAAGCGGGCCGTGGCCACCGGGGTAGAAGACGGCATCAAAGCCAGCGGTGTCGATTGTGGACAGCACATTTGTGTTGGCCAGTGCCTTTTGCGCGTCATCGTCCTTTTTGAACCGGTCTGTCGCAGGGGTCTGCGCGTCTTCAGTGTCAGAGGACGGGTCAAGCGGCGGCTGCCCGCCCTTGGGAGAGGCGATCGTGATCTCAGCGCCTGCGTCTTTGAAGACATAGTAGGGGGCTGCGAATTCTTCGAGCCAGAAACCGGTCTTCTTACCGGTATCGCCAAGTTTATCGTGCGATGTCAGAACCATGAGGATTTTCATCGGGGAGTGTCCTTTCAAAATGCCACACCCCGCGACCAAAGAGGTGCGGGGCGTCTAGGATAGTTAAACTATGACAAGGCGCAGTTGTTCCCTGCGCTTAAGCATCCCGTTGCGTCAACGGCAGCGGAGGAGCGGATTAGGTTGGAAATTTATCGGAATGTGGATGCCCGGTACTGCGACTTGGCCGTATATTACCGATCGACCATGCTGCGGTATTCCTCTGCCTCGCGGCGGGCGTCGCACAATCCGTCCATCGCCGCCCGCAGCTCTGCTTCGGTCTGGGACAGTTGGTTCGTGATCTCTGCTTCGCGCTGCTGCAAATAGGTGATTGCCTGATCGCGGGTTTCTTCGGCCTCGTGCAAGGCCTGTGCCATACGGTCAAGCTCTCCGATTTCGGCCTTGGTAACGCGCGTGGCACGGTTGACCAGCCAGCTGGCAAACCACCCTAGTGTAAAGGCCACGAAAAGGATGATCGCTGTGGCGACGATGAATTCGGTGCGGTTCAAGGGTCTGTCCTGACTGTCATTCGGTCGTGTCGGCGTCTGGCGCGCCATCGCTTTCGACCTGTTCGAGTGTAGTAGGTTCTTCTGGTATCGTCAGCAGCGAAAAGGCGATCCGGCGGTTCGCCTCGCGGCCGTCTGCGGTGTCGTTATCGGCGATGGGATCAGCCTCGCCAAAGCCCACGGCGGTAAAGCTGGCGATGGGGATGCGGCGCACGCGTAAGGCCGCGACGACGGCTTCGGCGCGGGACTGGGATAGTTCCTGGTTCATCTCTTCACCGCCCTGACTGTCGGTATAACCTGCAATCTGCATCTGGATGCCAGGACACCGCTGCAAAATTTCGCCGATGTCGTCGAGGACGGGCTGCGAATCCGAAGTGAGGGTCGAAGAACCCGGATCGAACAGGATCTTCCCGCCATCGGTCACTTTACCGATATTGGCGATGCATTCCTCTGGCGTCGGCAGGCCTGCAGCTGGATCAAGTTCCTTGACGTATGTGATGTCGAGGTCAGCTTCGGCACTTGGGCCTAGTTTGTCGATGAGCAAGTTCGTGACGATGGCAGGCGCATTTGCATCCCCAGTATTGCCAGTCACCGTTACCAGGTCGGGTGTGACGTTCACGGTTCCGTTCTCAAGTTGCGCCAGCGCCTCTATCCCGGCCAGTATGCGTACCGACCAGTCTTGGGGCAGATCACTGACCACGCGGGTGCCCATGGTGACGTTGGCCGCGCCGAATTTGGCAGCGGCGTAGTTTTCTGCCGTCATGTTGGACAGATCATCACTGACCCGACCCCGCAACTGGACAGCGTCTTCTGGACTACGAGTCGCGGTGAAGGTGGGCGGGCCTTCGGCGCTAGCATCAGGAGGGCGGGGCAAGTCGACTGTCAGGGCGAACACGTCGGGCAGGGCATTTTCCAGTACTCCGGCCACCCTGTCGAAGGTCTCCTGATCTGTGGTTTCCAGACCCACGAAAGTCACGTCTGTGTCAGCCAATGTCACTGTGCCCCCGCCGATATCAGTCACGGCCTTAATCCCCAGCGCGACGGCATCGCCCCACGTGCGAGACGGCACACCCAGCGCCTGTACGCAGTTCGACCGGCCGGTGAACCCTGCAGCAGTGGCTGCGGCAAGGATTTGCTTTTCAGTGGTTGGGCTGTCAGCGGCGCATGCCGCAAAGCGCGCGCCATCACTGTCGAGCGTAAAGCGGGTTGTATAGGGCGAAATGACCGGGCGCGGCGCGGTGATCCTGACTGTACGCCGGATACCTTCGGGCACGTTGCGGGCCAATGCTGTTTCAAGGTTCGCCTTTTCGCTGGCGCTATCCGCAATGGCGCTGACCGAAACACGGGCGGCAGACACGGAAATTTTGGACCGCGGCAGCATGTCGAGCGCGCGCAGGGCGTAGGACATTGCATCACGCCATGTTTCAGGGGTCGGATAATCGGCAGTTTCCAACAGGTCCGTCACCGCAGCGCCGCGTGCGATCTGGGTAATGCGGGCGTCTAACGCCTCTCGGTCGCTATCGGTTGGGATCAGCCCGATAATAGAGATACCAGTGTCGCCACGCAAAATCTCGACAGCGAATTCGGGTGCAGCGATGCCAGCGGTATCAGTCACTGACATGTTGTCGATGACCCGGCTTGCGTCGACCATGCGCCCGGCGGCAGACATTGCGCGAAAACGGTCGGCCTCGGTTGGGGCCTGACCTTCTATGATGACTTGTAGACCGTCGCCCATGACGCTGGCCCAAGGCATATCTGCGTCAACAAGATCCTCTTGCACAGACATAACAGAGACCTCTTCGACAACAGCGACCGTGGCGCGGGCCGCGAAGGTGCAAGCGATGGCGGCGAGGACGAAGACGCCGATGCGCAGGAAAAGGTGAGACAGGCGCATGGAAGGGAATCCTTGGTCTTGATCTTGCGCAAGTCTAAGCGCCACGGGGGGCCGGTGCAATCAGACCAGCAGCGCGACGGCGAAAAACGGCAAGGGCAGCAGGCCGGCGTTGCGGTTCGACCTGAACAGGCGAAGCAAAACGGCAGTGTCATCCGGCGTAAACCGGGTCAGTTGCCACGTTAGGTGCCACGCCAGTGCCCATGGGCCCAACAGTGCCACAATCAGGGACGGCACAGACCGATCCAGCGACGCGCCAACGACCGCAAAGCCCAATAAAAGAAGGGTTCCAACGAGGAAACCGCGCAGCCACATCGGGCTGTTGTCGCCGAACAAACGGGCGGTGGATTTGACGCCGATCAGGGCGTCATCCTCTGTATCCTGATGGGCGTAGATGGTGTCGTAGAAAAGTGTCCAACTGATGCCTGCCACGTAAAGCACAACGGCAGGCCATGCCAGTGATCCGGTATGCGCAGTCCACAGCAACAAGGCGCCCCAGTTGAACGCTAGGCCCAGAAAAACCTGCGGCCACCACGTAAAGCGCTTGGCAAAAGGATAGATTGCGACGGGGATCAGGGCGGCGATTCCCAGTGCGATAGCGGCCAAGGGGAAGGTCAGCAGGATCGCAAACGCCACGCCGCATTGGACGATCATCCATGCCAACGCTTGTTTGACGCTGACTTGTCCTGACGGGATGGGCCGCGACCGGGTACGCGCGACGGAGCCGTCAATATGTCGGTCGGTAATGTCGTTCCATGTGCAGCCCGCACCGCGCATCAGCGCTGCGCCTATGGCTGATCCGACAATCAGCCAGACATCGAACCATGTGAAACTGTCAGTCGCGAGGGCCGCTAGTGCGATGGCCCACCAACAAGGAAGCAAAAGCAGCCACGTCCCAATGGGCCGATCCAGACGCGACAGCCGCAAATAGGGCTGCCAAGCGGCAGGCGCATGGGTGTCCACCCAATTCCCGGCGGAATCAGCGACGCGCCCCTCTGGCATCCCGGTGGTCTGGGTCATATGTCTGGTCCATGGTATCAAAAGTTCGCCTTTTTGTAGATCACCCCTTGGGGGAAGGGCAAACGGTTCCGATCGATCGGGACCGTGCGCTGTATCTTTTTGCCGTGATGCGGCTAGGCGTGGGCGATGTGCTTACCCTGATCAACGGACGCGACGGCGCATGGGACGCAACGCTGATCGAAGGGTCAAAGCGCGGCGGTCTGTTGCGCGTAAACGTGCGGACCGGGCCGCAAATCATGCCGCCAGACCTTTGGTTGATCTTTGCACCCATCAAGAAAGCGCGCACGGATTTCATCGTCGAAAAGGCGGTAGAACTGGGCGTCGCGCGAATCTTGCCTGTGATAACTGATCATACCAACGAAAAGGCACGTCAGGATAAATTACAGGCGCACGCCGTCGAAGCGGCAGAGCAATGCGGTGGAACCTACGTGCCCCAGGTGGCCGAGGTCGCGCGGTTGTCGGCCGTGCTAGACGGCTGGGGTGATCGGCGCATTTTGTTCTGCGATGAAAGCCTTGTGGGCACGGCGGCCAATCTTGCGGCGCTGACACCGGGACCATGGGCCGTTCTTATTGGTCCCGAAGGTGGGTTTTCGCCCGCAGAACGGGATCGGTTGCACGCCATGGCGCAGGCGCAGGCGGTTAGTCTGGGGCCGCGCATCCTGCGGGCGGATACCGCGGCGGTCGCTGCGTTGACCCTGTGGCAAGTGACATTGGGGGATTGGGTATGAACCATGTCTGATTTCCTTCGACCTGAAGCACGCGCTGCCTTGTGGCGTTGGCGCGAGGTCCTGTTTGCTGCGGCGATTGGAACATTGGGCCTGTGGTGGGCAATCGCGAGCATGGGCATTGTGCGTTGGATCGGCGTTGCGTTGGTCGCGATTGCGATCGCTGTCGCTGCGGCAGGCATCCAGCGCGCACGGTTTCGACAGGACGGGCAGGGGCCGGGGATCGTCATGCTGGACGAACGCAGATTGGTCTATATGGGGCCCCTGACGGGAGGGGCCATGGATGTCGCGGACCTGACCCGCTTAGAATTGGAACCTGCCGCCATACCCACACCGCATTGGGTGCTGACCGGCGTTGGCGGGCAGGACCTTGCGATTCCGGTGAACGCCGAAGGCGCCGAGGCACTGTTCGATGTCTTCGCAGCTTTACCCGGCATCCGCAGCCGCGCGGTATTGGATGTGCTGGAACGCACACCGGGTGCGCGGGTGATCGTCTGGGAAAAGACCCGGACGCTCTTGCATTGACGGGCGCGGTAGGTCACGCCAGATAGACCTGTATAATTTGTCTGTGCAAAAGGCTGCCCCCATGTCCATTCCCCAAACCGGTGGCGGCCCCATCGAGAGCCACGACCAGCTAGCCGAGATGCTGTCCAAGGGCTGTAAGCCTAAGGATCAATGGCGCATCGGCACCGAGCATGAGAAATTCGGCTATATCAAAGCGACCCATGAACCGCTGCCCTACGATGGCCCGGTTGGCATCAAGGCGATGCTGGAAGGCTTGGCCGCAAGATTCGATTGGGACCGCGTTGAAGAGGGCGGCAAGCTGATCGGTCTGGTAAAGGACGGCGCGAACGTGTCGTTGGAACCGGGCGGCCAGCTGGAACTGTCCGGCGCACCGCTAGAGACGATCCACCAGACCTGCGACGAAGTGAACCACCATCTGGCACAGGTCAAAGAGATCGCTGACGAGATGGGCGCGGGCTTTATCGGTCTTGGTGCGGCGCCGGAGTGGACCCATGACGAGATGCCCCTGATGCCAAAGGGCCGTTACAAGTTGATGGATGCCTACATGGGGACCGTTGGCACCCACGGCACGCAGATGATGCGGCGGACCTGTACCGTGCAGGTGAACCTCGACTTCTCATCCGAAGCTGACATGGTTCAGAAGCTACGCGTGGCGCTGGCGTTGCAGCCCGTGGCGACGGCGCTGTTCGCGAATTCCCCATTCTTTGAAGGTAAAACAAACGGCCATAAATCGTGGCGAAGCCGCGTTTGGCGGGGGCTGGATAATAGCCGCACAGGTATGCTGCCTTGGGTATTCGAGGACGGTATGGGGTTCGAGCGCTGGGTGGACTGGGTCTTGGACGTACCGATGTATTTTGTCTATCGCGACGGCAAGTATATCGACGCGCTGGGCCAGTCCTTCCGTGACTTCCTAAAGGGCGAACTGCCAGCGCTGCCCGGTGAAAAGCCACTGCTGAGCGATTGGGCCGACCATCTGACCACGGTCTTCCCCGAGGCACGGATCAAACAGTTTATCGAAATGCGTGGTGCCGACGGTGGCCCGTGGCGGCGGTTGTGTGCACTTCCCGCATTCTGGGTCGGGCTGACCTATGACCAAGGTGCTTTGGACGCCGCATGGGACCTTTGCAAAGACTGGACAGCCGAACAGCGTGAGGCGCTGCGTGTCGCAGCTGCGGTTGACGGTTTGCAAGCCAAGGTCGACGGGATCGATATGCATGAACTTGCGCGCGCCTGCGTGGATATTGCACACGGTGGCCTGAAAGCGCGGGCCAAGCCCGGTGCAGGTGGTCTGGTTGCGGACGAGACTCATTTCCTGAATGCTTTGCAAGAAAGCGTTGAGACTGGGCAAGTACCTGCGGACGAATTGCTGGCGAAGTACCATGGCGAATGGAATGGCGACCTAAGCCGGATTTATTCCGAATATTCTTACTGAGATTAGTGGCGGCTGGGGGCATCGCCCCCGGTTGCAGCGTTGCCAAGGTGTTTCCGACCTGTACAGGCGGGCAACTGGGCTTGCTGGGCGTGCCTTATTTTTGCCCTGATTGGGGTCAACGTGGCGGAATGATACGAGCGTTTATTTTCGGTCGGATCGCGCCGCTGGCGCTGATCCTCGGGCCAATCGCGTTAGGGCTGCCTGCAAAGGCGGGTGGTGCATTTGTGCTTGGGGCGCTGGCGGGGCTTGCCGTTGTTCTGCCATTTGCTTTGGTGCTGCGGCTGATCGGTTTGCGCCAATTAATTGGCTGGCCCTTCTGGCTGCTGGGAATCGCTCTGCGGATGATGTGGCGGCGGCGGTTAGTCTAAGACTTTGCGCCAATCTTCGGTTCGGTACCGGCGCGCATACGGCCAATATTGGCCCAGTGCCGGCCGTAGACCAGCAGTGCAAGGATGATAGCCAGCACGAAAAGCTCGCCTCTGCCGATCAACATCAGCACGACCGGCGTCCATCCTGCGGCGACCAGCGCCGCGAGTGACGAGATGCGGCCGAACTTCGCCGTCAGTGCCCAAAGGGCGCAGGCCATGACGCCCGCGAGGGGGGCAAGCGCCAGCATCAAGCCGAGGAAGGTTGCAACGCCTTTGCCGCCTTTGAAATTGAGCCACACGGGAAAGCAATGCCCCAAAAATGCTGCGAGGGCTGCGAATTGCACGGCATCTGGCCCTGCGAATGCCCGGGCCAGAACCACAGCAGCAACACCCTTCAAGGCGTCGCCTAGCAGGGTCAGGGCGGCGGCTTTTTTGTTGCCTGTCCGCAGGACGTTTGTGGCCCCGATGTTACCGGACCCAATCTGACGCAGATCGCCAAGGCCCATCGCGCGCGCAAGGATCACGCCAGTGGGAATTGATCCGAGCAAATAGCCGACGACGGCCCACAGCAGCAGGATGAATGGGGGGGATACGATCTCAGGCACGAGTACCTCCGTGAACACGGGTGCCGTCGACCCAAGTGCCGATAACGCGCCCTTGCAGCCGAGCCCCGTCAAAAGGAGTATTTTTTGATTTTGACAGCAACGTGGCGCGATCCAACACAAAGGGGGCATCTGGGTCAAAAAGGACCAGATCAGCGGGCGCACCATCCATCAAGCGACCGCCGGGCAGGTTCAACAGGTGCGCAGGATTCAGGGACAGGGCACGGAACAGGCGGGGCAGGTCGATTTGATCGTTGTGTACAAGGCGCAAGGCGGCGGGAAGCAACGTCTCTAGCCCAACCGCACCGGCGGCGGCCTGCTCGAATGGCAAGCGCTTGGATTCATCGTCCTGCGGGGTGTGCATAGAGCATATGATGTCGATCAAACCTTCCGCAACGGCAGCGATCACGGCCTGACGGTCGTCTTCGCCGCGCAGTGGTGGGGTCAGTTTAAAGAATGTCCGGTAGTCCGCGACGTCCATGTCATTCAGCGTCAGGTGGTGGATCGAAATGCCTGCCGTGATGTTTAGGCCGTTACGTTTGGCCCGTTCAAGCGCGGGCAGGGCACGGGCCGTGGTAATCTGGTCAGCGTGATAGCGCGCACCGGTCATTTCCAGCAGGGCGATATCGCGGTCAAGGCCCATGCGTTCGGCCATGGGTGACACGCCAGGCAGACCGCGCAGGGACGCGAATTTTCCGGTCGTCACGCAGGCGCCAGCCGATAGGCCCGGATCCTGCGGGTGGCCAATAACCAATGCACCAAGGCTGCGCGCGTATGTCAGGGCGCGGGACAGAACTTTGGTGTCGGTGACGACATGGGTGCCGTCGGTAAATGCTACGGCCCCGGCGTCGAGCAGAAATCCAATTTCGGTCATTTCTGCCCCGTTGCGGCCTTTGGTCAGGGTGGCCATAGGCAGGACG
>JAGXIQ010000032.1 GCA_024635625.1 Loktanella sp.
ATGGACGCCGCGCAGTTCACCGAAGACGACTATCGGACCATCGCCAACTGCCCGCCGGGCCTTGCGAAAAAAGACCCACCCTGCGTGCCACCTGGCCTTGCGAAAAAGGGTGTCACCTATCAGGACTGGGCAGGCTATGATCAGGATGCGCTACGCGGCGTCTTTGACGACCGCTGGACCGCCTATACCCCAGCGGTTCCCGCCCCGGATGCACCGCGCGACACAGCCCTGACCTCTGCCCAGATCCGCCAGATCTTCGACCTGCCGGCAGAGCCTGACGGCAAACGTTATGCCGTGATCGACGGTCGCCCCGTTTTGCTAAGTGCTGAAGACTACGAAAAGCTGATGACGATCAATACGTTGGCGGCCCGCCCAACGCTTGCCGACAGCATCACGGTCCTGCCCGATGCGGCCCTGACGCAAGAGCAGCTCATCAACCGCTACAATCTGCCCGCACTGGGCGATGGTCAGAATTACGCCGTCCTCGACAACCAGATCATCGCCCTGCCCGATCAAAGCTATGACCTGCTGCAACTGATCCGGATCTTGGGCGCGGTCTGACCTTCTTCTGGTCCTAAATACCTCCGCCGGAGGCATCCCGCCGCTGCGCCAAAACGCAGCGGCGGTTTTTTATTCCGCAGCGACCCGCTTGGGCTGCAGCATCGGCTTTAGATATCGCCCTGTGTGGCTCTCTTCGACTTCGGCGACCTGTTCCGGTGTGCCCTCGGCCACGATCCGGCCACCGCCGTCGCCGCCCTCGGGGCCGATATCGATCAGGTGGTCCGCCGTCTTAATGACATCGAGGTTATGCTCGATCACGATGACCGAGTTGCCCTGATCCACCAGCTCGTGCAGCACTTCCAGCAATTTGCGCACATCTTCGAAATGCAGACCGGTCGTCGGCTCATCAAGGATATAAAGCGTGCGGCCCGTGGACTGACGCGCCAACTCCTTGCTCAGCTTGACGCGCTGCGCCTCGCCGCCTGACAGGGTCGTCGCCTGCTGGCCGACCTTGATATAGCCCAGACCAACCCGCACCAGCGCGTCCATCTTGGTCCGGATAGACGGCACCGCCTGAAAGAACTCCTGCGCATCTTCCACAGTCATATCAAGGACATCTGCGATGCTCTTACCCTTGAATTTGACCTCAAGAGTCTCTCGGTTATAGCGCTGGCCCTTGCAGGTTTCGCAGGTCACATAGACGTCGGGCAGAAAGTGCATCTCGATCTTGATAACGCCGTCGCCCTGACAGGCCTCGCAGCGGCCGCCCTTGACGTTGAACGAAAAACGCCCCGGCTTATAGCCGCGTGTCTTCGCCTCTGGCAGGCCCGCGAACCAGTCACGGATCGGGGTAAAAGCACCGGTATAGGTCGCAGGGTTGGACCGCGGCGTGCGGCCAATGGCACGCTGGTCAATGTCGATGACCTTGTCCAGATGCTCGAACCCTTTGATCGTCTCGCAGGGTGCGGGCGCTTGCCGCGCGCCATTCAGCTTCATCGCGGCGTTCTTGAACAACGTCTCGATCGTCAGCGTGGACTTGCCGCCGCCCGATACGCCGGTCACGCAGACGAATTTGCCCAGCGGAAAATCGGCGGTAACGTCGTGCAGGTTGTTGCCGGTGGCTTTTACCACCGTCAGCTTCTTACCGTTCCCTTTGCGCCGCACGGCGGGCACCGCGATTTCGCGTTTGCCCGTCAGATACATGCCGGTGATCGAGTTTTCATTGGCCATAATCTCGGCCGGTGTCCCCTCGGCCACGACATTGCCGCCATGCACCCCGGCCCCCGGCCCGATGTCAAAGACGTAATCCGCCTCGCGGATCGCCTCTTCGTCGTGTTCGACGACGATCACCGTATTGCCCTGATCGCGCAGGTTTTTCAGCGTCGTCAGCAAACGGTCATTGTCGCGCTGGTGCAGACCGATGCTGGGTTCGTCCAACACATAAAGCACACCTTGCAAGCCCGATCCGATCTGGCTGGCGAGCCTGATCCGCTGGCTTTCGCCCCCCGACAACGTGCCCGCATTACGCGCCATCGTCAGGTAGTTTAGGCCGACATTGTTCAGGAACCCCAGCCGTTCGCGAATTTCCTTCAGGATCGCATTGGCGATCTCGTTCTTCTGCTTGCTCAGCTGGTCCGGCACCGCAAGGCACCAGTCATAGGCTTCGGCAATCGACATCTGCACGACATGGCCGACGTGCAAGCCGCCGATTTTGATCGCCAACGCCTCTTCGCGCAGACGGAACCCATGGCAAGTGCCGCAAGGGCGGTTGTTCTGAAATCCCTCGAATTCCTCGCGAATCCAATTGCTGTCCGTCTCGCGATAGCGGCGTTCCATATTCGGAATGACGCCCTCAAACGGACGCGACACCTGATAGACGCGCCCGCCTTCATCATAACGGAACTTGATCTCTTCTTTGCCAGACCCGCGCAGGAACACCTCTTGGTGCTTGGGATCAAGATCCTTCCACCGCGCGTTTTTGTTAAAGCCGTAGTGCTTGGCAATCGCCTCGATCGTCTGCAGGAAATAGGGACTCTTGCCCTTGCGCCAAGGGGCCAGCGCACCATCCGCAATCTTCAGCGTCACATCCGGCACGACCAATTGCTCGTCAAAGAACAGCTCGACCCCAAGGCCATCACAGGCCGGGCAAGCGCCAACGGGGGCGTTGAACGAAAACAGTCGCGGCTCGATTTCGGGAATGGTAAATCCCGACACCGGACAGGCGAAATTCTCGGAAAAGGTCACGCGCTCTGGCTCGACCACTGGCGCGCCCTCCTCCCCCGCAGGGGCGGCAATTTCCAGCACGGTGATGCCGTCGGCAAGGTCCAGCGCGGTGCGGAAACTGTCCGCCAACCGCGTCTCTAGCCCCTCGCGCACAACGATCCGGTCGACCACGACGTCAATGTCATGGCGGAATTTCTTATCCAGCGTCGGCGGCTCGTCCAGTTCATAAAATTGGCCGTCCACTTTGACCCGCTGAAAACCCTGCTTACGCAGATCCAGGAATTCCTTGCGATACTCGCCTTTGCGGTCACGGATGATCGGGGCCAACATATAACCACGCGTGCCCTCTGGCATCGCCATGACGCGGTCGACCATATCCTGCACCTGCTGCGCCTCAATCGGCAGGCCAGTCGCCGGCGAATAGGGTGTGCCAGCGCGCGCGAACAGCAGACGCAAATAGTCGTAAATCTCGGTGATCGTGCCAACGGTAGAGCGCGGGTTCTTTGACGTCGTCTTCTGCTCAATCGAAATGGCAGGCGACAGGCCACTGATGTGATCCACATCAGGCTTTTCCATCATATCAAGGAACTGCCGCGCATAGGCCGACAGCGACTCTACATAGCGCCGCTGCCCTTCGGCATAGATGGTGTCAAACGCGAGCGAGGATTTGCCCGACCCCGACAGGCCGGTGATCACCACCAGCTTGTCGCGCGGAATATCCACGTCGATGTTCTTCAAGTTATGTTCGCGCGCGCCGCGCACTTCGATGTTCTTCAGCTCGGCCATTTTGCCCCCAAGGCGGTGTCCCCCATCAGATAGCAAGCCAAAACCCAATTGCCAGCCCCAAAAATGAACAAACGATGAACATAGGCCATTTCGGGGGCGCCCGCCCGTCTTCTGGTCAAAAATGCCGCGGGGGACCGCCTCGCCGCGGTGGCAACGCCCCCTCCACCGCGTAATAAAAGGGACCGCCCGCTTTCGCAGACAGTCCCCCTTCTTCTCGTCCCAAATATCCCGGGGGAAGGCCGCAGGCCGGGGGCAGCGCCCCCAGCACCCTCGCCCTAAAACGCTTACATGTGGATCACACGCCCGTAAGCATCCAGCACGCTTTCGTGCATCATCTCGGACAGTGTTGGATGCGGGAAAACCGTGTTCATCAGGTCTTCTTCGGTCGTCTCTAGCTGGCGGCCGATCACATAGCCTTGGATCAGCTCGGTGACTTCCGCGCCGACCATGTGGGCCCCCAGCAGCTCGCCGGTTTTTGCGTCGAACACCGTCTTGATCATGCCCTCAGGCTCGCCCAAGGCAATCGCTTTGCCGTTGCCGATGAAGGGGAATTTCCCAACTTTGACGTCAAAACCCAGCTCTTTCGCTTTCGCTTCGGTGTATCCGACGGACGCGACCTGCGGATAGCAATAGGTGCAGCCAGCGATGCTTTCAGGCTTCACCGCATGCGGGTGGCCACCAGCGATCAGCTCGGCCACCATGACGCCTTCGTGGGACGCTTTATGCGCCAGCCAAGGCGCGCCGGCGATGTCGCCGATGGCGTAAAGCCCCTCGACCCCGGTGCGGCAATATTCATCTGTCACAACATGGGTCCGGTCGATCTTGACGCCCAGTTCTTCCAACCCAAGGTTTTCGACGTTGCCGACGATACCCACGGCCGAAATCACGGTATCAAAGACCTTCTTTTCGATCTTACCGCCAACTTCGATATGCGCCGTGACCTTGCCCGCCTTAGGGTCCCGGTCCAGCTGCTTGACGATGGCCTTTTCCATGATCGTCATGCCCTGCTTGACGAACTGCTTCTTGGCAAAGGCAGAAATCTCGGCGTCTTCGACGGGCAGGATGCGGTCCATGACTTCGACGACGGTCGTGTTCGACCCCATCGTGTTAAAGAAGCTGGCAAATTCGATGCCAATCGCGCCCGATCCGATGACCAGCAGATCCTTTGGCATCCGCTTGGCCTGCAGCGCATCGCGGTAGGCCCAGACCAAATCGCCGTCGGCCTCTAGTCCCGGCAGGTTGCGCGCGCGGGCACCTGTGGCCAGAACGATGTTCTTCGCCGTCAGCTCTTCGCTGCCCTTCTCGGTCTTGACCGAAACCTTGCCCTTGGCGGTGATTTTGGCCTCGCCCATGACGACAGAGATTTTGTTTTTCTTCATCAGGTGGCCGATGCCGCCCGACAACTGGCCTGCGACCTTACGCGACCGCGCGACGACGGCGGTCAGGTCAAAGTCCGGCTTTTCCACCGACAGGCCGAATTCCTTGGCGCGGTGCATCAGGTGGAACACCTCGGACGAGCGCAGCAGCGCCTTTGTCGGGATGCAGCCCCAGTTCAGGCAGATACCGCCCAGATTTTCACGCTCAACGATCACAACCTTCTGGCCCAGTTGCGCTGCACGAATAGCTGCAACATAGCCGCCGGGGCCGGCACCAATCACGATCACATCAAAGTTTTGGGCGGCCATGCGGTCTCTCCTGCGGGTCCGTTGAAAACTGGTTTAATACTGAACTATTGTAAGCCGAATGGCCAGAGGCCGCAATCAGGCGTCTGCGGCCTGCAACTGGCGCAGCGCCGCGCCGTAACCGCCACCCGATAAAAACTGCGCCTCTGCCGCTGTGGTCGCGCGGTCCAGCGCGTCATTACGATAGGGGAAACGGCCAAAGTCGCGAATAATCGCGCGGTGCGCGCGGGCGTGCGTCAGATTGCTGCCGCCCGCATCCGGCATCCGGGTGTGGAACAGGCGCACGGCTCGGTCCTGATCGGTCAGGTTTTCCGAATGCATCAGCGGCAGGTAAAAGAATTGCCGCGCGGGCGCATCGATTTGCATATCCCAGTCGCGATCAATCGCCATCTTTGCCGCCGCCCGCGCCACCGCGTCGGTGGCAAAGGCATCGCCTTGGCCCCGGAACATATTGCGCGGGAACTGATCGGTCAGAATGATATAGGCCAGCGTCTCGCTCGGGCAGGTCAGCCAAAGGCCAAGGTGCCCATCCGCCGCGCGATTCCATGTCGCCAAAAACTGGTCACGGATGCGCGCATCCAGCGCATCATCCTGCCGATACCAGTCGGCAGGGCCACATTCATCTAGCCAAAAGGCCAACACATC
>JAGXIQ010000033.1 GCA_024635625.1 Loktanella sp.
GCGTCCCGCTTTGTGATGCTAAGCTCTGTCGGTGCCGACCAAGAAAACCCGTCGGGCGATCTAGCACATTATCTGAAGGCCAAACACGAAGCCGATGAACACCTAAGGGCCTCTGGCCTGACCTTTGCGATCATTCGCCCCGTCGCACTGACCGACGAAGATCCCAGCGGCGACGTCATCCTTGGCGAAAAAGTTGATGTTTCTGCCAAGGCCGCGCGTGCAGACGTTGCAGCCGTGCTGGCGGACGCCGCAATGACCGGCACTTTTGACGGCCAAGCGCTAAACATGCAATCAGCTTGACCCCTGACTACGCCCGATGCCCCGCACCGGTCGTAGTCATCCCGATATGGTGCTGTACAGGCGACTGGCGCAGATATTAATTTGCCTCCGCCGCTCACGACAACAGCGTCTTTCGACTTTCGACTTTCGAAAATTAGGCATCGTATCGCGTCTTACCCCCTGTTCTATAAAGTGATGTTTTTGGGACTTCCCAGGAGACTACAACCAACCGAAACCCTGCCGTCCCGGACGGCCCAGCAGGCCGCCCGGGACGCAGCTTTATTTAGACGGTCTGTGGGTCCAGGTCGACCGACCACAGCTCTACATCGGCGCTGTCCATCAGACGCACAGTCATCACGCCGGTATCGGCCGCAATATCGACCTTACCAAAGAACTGCATCCCGTCGCTTGGTGGCAGGTTTGCTTGGCCCAGCTCTGGATGCTTGGCGAAACGCACTTCGGGGCCAAAGGTATTGTCATAATCGCTGGGCCCGAAAGTGCCCGCGTGCAACGGACCAGAAACGAATTCCCAGAACGGGTCGAAGTCCTGAAACACCGCGCGATCCGGGGAATAGTGATGCGCGGCCGTGTAGTGCACGTCAGCCGTCAGCCAAACGGTGTTTAGGATCTGCGCCGATTTGATGAAGGACAACACAGCCGCGACGTCTTTT
Organism: Loktanella sp.; assembly: GCA_024635625.1. GTDB lineage: Bacteria > Pseudomonadota > Alphaproteobacteria > Rhodobacterales > Rhodobacteraceae > Loktanella. The sequence goes on from JAGXIQ010000033.1 coordinate 951, forward strand.
TCACGCCCCAGAACCGGACCATCGCCATTAGCACTGTTTTCCATGGCCGTTTCGCCATCGCGCACCATCATGCCGATGGGCATGTCAGCGGCAATAACCTTCCAAGTCGCGGTCGAATTAACCATCTCGCGCTTCAGCCAGGCCAGCTGTTCGGTGCCCAGAAATGGCGTGCCTTCTGCTTCGGTATTGGCGGTGTTGTCGCCGCGATAGGTGCGCATATCGATCAGGAAAATGTCCAGCAGCGGGCCGTAAGATACCTTGCGATAGACACGCATCGGCTCTGCCAGATTTTGCCGTGTGGGCATCATCTCGTGGAATGCATGGGCAGCGCGGGCAGACAGCAGCTGCATCGATTTAACCGTATAGCGGTCGTCGCTGGCCAGCACCTCGTTCGGGTACCAATTGTTCGTGACCTCGTGATCGTCCCACTGGGCGATCATCGGCACGGCGGCATTAAAGGCCCGTACATTGGCGTCCATTTAGTTGTACAAATGCTGCCCGCGAAATTCGTCCAGCGTCTCGGCAACCTTGGACTTGGCGGGCGTCACAAGGTTCCTCCACATCGTGCCATCAGCCAATTCGACCTCTGGTGCGATCACGCCGTCCGCGTAAACCGTATCGCCAGAGTGAAGGAAGAAGTCAGGCGCGTGGCCCATCATCGTGGCATAGGTCGTCATGCCACCGCGATCTTCGTCGATGCCCCAGCCCTGCCCTGCCGTATCGCCGGACCAGACAAAGCTGATATCCCGGCGGCCCATCGGTGCTGTACGGAACGTGCCCGTGGTCGGCTCTGACAAAGTGCCATCAGCCAGATCGGCCATGGTCACGCGGTAAAAGATGTCTTGATCACTAGGCAGCCCGGTTAGCGCTAGTTTGCCGGTGAAATCGCTAGGCGTGCCGACGGCCAGTGCTGGCACCATGCGCGCATCTGACATGTCCTCGGTCGTGGCCCATTCGACAAGCATCTTGGCCTCGCGGTCGGCGCGGCCCCAGATCATTGCGCCGTCATGGGCGACATCGCCAGACATGACACCATGCGTGATCAGGAGACGCGACTGCGCGCGAGACAAGGACGGCATGGCAAGGGATACGCCAAGGGCGGCACTGCCAAGCAGGGTCTGGCGACGGTTAAAGGAAATCCGGGGCATCTGGGCTTCTCCGCTGATGAGTTAATACAGCGGGTGGTGAGGCCGCCGCGTAACAAACCGGTGCGGCTGATGCGACAGTTTCATGAAAACATGCCGGACGGCGCGATCTAACTGTACTGACACCTGGGCAAACAAAAGCCCCGGCGATGCATCACCGGGGGCTTTATCAGTCATCTGTAGCAGGCTTTAGCCACCGATGCTTTTCGCAGAGGCCATGCCCGGTGCCTTGGACTCGCCGCCCAATTTTTCGCGCACGCCAGCTTCGATCTTGTCGCCGGTTGGCCCGTCGATATTGCGCCAGTATTCAAAGGCGCGCAGCAGCACCTTTTCGCTAACACCGTCCGACAGGTGCCCAACGACGTTGCCGACCAGACGTTCACGCGCGGCATCGTCCATCACGTCGCGGACCAGAATGCCGGCTTGCGTCCAGTCGTCATCATCCTCGCGCAGGGTATACGCCTGCCGGACCATATCGCCGTCCGCATGCCAAAGCGGCTCGTCATGGGCCTGCGGTTGCGCTGCCGGGCCGCCATAGGAGTTCGGTGCATAGACGGGATCGGCGACATTCACCGTGCGGCCTGCGCCATCCTTGGAATAGCTGTGCACAGGGGCCTGCGGGCTGTTCACCGGGATCTGTTTGTAGTTCACGCCAAGGCGCGCACGGTGCGCGTCGGAATAGGCAAAACCACGCGCCAGCAACATCTTATCCAACGACAGACCGACACCCGGGACGATATTGTTCGGCTCGAACGCCGCCTGCTCGATCTGCGTGTGGAAATCGGTGGGGTTGCGGTTCAGCGTCAGTTTACCGACCTCAATCAGGGGATAATCGGCATGCGGCCACGTTTTTGTCAGATCGAACGGATTGATGCGATAGGTCTTTGCATCCTCGAACGGCATGATCTGCCACTTCAGCGTCCAGCTGGGGTTGTTGCCCTTAGCAATGTTATCGAACAAATCGCGGCGGTGATAATCGCCATCCGAGCCCGCCAGTTTGTCAGCCTCGTCCTGCGACCAATAAGCGTTCCCGTCACCTTGATCGGTGTGGTAATGGAACTTGACCCAGAACTTTTCGCCCTCGGCATTGATCAGCGAATAGGTGTGGCTGGAATAGCCGTTCATTTCGCGCCACGTTTTCGGGATGCCGCGATCGCCCATCAGATAGGCCACCTGATGCGCGCTTTCCGGTGACAGCGTCCAGAAATCCCACTGCATATCGTGGTCGCGCAGGTTGTTGTCGGCGCGGCGTTTTTGGCTGCGGATGAAGTGCTGGAACTTCATCGGATCGCGGATAAAGAAGACGGGCGTGTTGTTGCCAACCATGTCGAAGTTGCCATCTTCGGTATACATTTTGACCGAGAAACCGCGCGGGTCGCGCCAAGTATCAGGGCTGCCGCGCTCGCCCGCGACAGTCGAAAACCGCATGACGACATCGCATTTCGCGCCCGGCTGGAAAATTTTAGCCTTGGTATAACGCGACACATCCTGCGTCGTCTCGAACGTGCCGAACGCGCCAGAGCCCTTGGCGTGGGGCTGACGTTCGGGGATACGCTCGCGGTTAAAGTTCGCCATCTGCTCTAGCAGATAGTGATCGTTCAGCAGGATCGGACCGTCTGGGCCGATGGTCAGCGAATGCTCATCGCTTTGCACGCGGATACCGGCGTCAGTCGTGGTGGGGGGCACGGATTTGTTGTCAGTCATGTCAGACCCTTTCGCAGCGGATGCTTTGTTTGTCTGACGGACAAACGCACCCTGCTGCGAAACAGTTCCGCATGGAACTCAACCTGCGGCCTATGTTGTCGGCCGCAGGTGAAAGAGGGCTACAGTCCCAGCTTGTCGCGCAGCCCGTAATACCAGCTGCCCATCACCGAATAGGGCACGCGCAGCGCACGCCCGCCGGGGAACGGATACCATTTTAGCCCGGCAAAGACGTCGAACCGCGACAGATCGCCGTCAATCGCCTCGCTCAAGATGCGGCCAAACAGGTGCGAACCTGTCACGCCATGGCCAGAATAGCCGTGTGCGTAATAGGTGTTCCGCCCAAGGCGCCCCATCTGCGGCACGCGGCTAAAGGACAGCGCAAAATTGCCCGACCACGCATAGTCGATCTTTACGCCCTTTAGCTGGGGAAAGACCTTGTCCATGTTACGCCGCAGCTTCGCCTCGATATCTGCAGGATCAGCGCCGCCATAAACCGTGCCTCCGCCGAACAGCATCCGTTTGTCAGCTGATAAGCGATAGTAATCAAGGATATAGCGAATATCTTCGATGCAATCGTCGCCGGGCATCAGTTCCTCTGCCAGCGCAGGGTCCAGCGGCTCTGTTGCCATGACCTGCGTGGACACGGGCATCACGCGCGGTTCCAGATCCGGCACGGCATGACCCAGATAGGCATTGCCGCACAGCACCAGCGTCTTGCAGGTGACAGAGCCTTGCGCCGTCTTGACCACTGGCTGCGCCGCCTCGGTATCGGCGGACAGGATCGGCGACATCTCGTAAATCTTGCCGCCAAGGCTCTCGATCGCGGCAGCCTCACCTAGGGCAAGGTTCAGTGGGTGCATATGACCACCGGTGCGATCAATCAGGCCACCACTGTAAAGGTCTGACTTCACATGCTTTTGCAGCTGATTGCGGTCCAGCATTTCCTGATTGTCGATGCCATAGCCGCGCCACAGCGTCTGACGCGCTTCCAGCTCTTTCAGGTGGGCATCCGTCAAGCCGACAAAGACATTGTTCGGCTTCAGATCACACTGAATATCGTATTTTTCAACGCGCTGGCGGATGATCTCTCCGCCCTCTTGCACGATGCCTGCAACAAACGTCGCGGTGTCCTTGCCATAGCGCCGCTCAATCGTTTGCAGCGATGCGTTCAGCCCGTTCACCACCTGACCGCCATTGCGGCCAGAGGCACCCCAGCCGACGCGCGCGCCTTCAATCACAACAACGGAATAGCCTTTTTCCGCCAGATGCAGCGCAGTGGACAGGCCGGAATAGCCCGCGCCCACGACACAGATGTCCGCCTGAATATCGCCCTGCAGCGCAGGCCGATCCGGCGATGGGTTCGCGGATGCCGCGTAATAGCTTGTCGTATGGGCGCCGGTCCCGGCGTATGGGTGATTTTGCATCACACCGTCTCCAGATAGGTATCGTATTCAAATTCAGTGACATGCCGGTTGAACCGGTGCTGTTCCTGCCGTTTGCAATCGACCAACATGCGCTGCAAGCGCGGCGCATAGATGGA
>JAGXIQ010000034.1 GCA_024635625.1 Loktanella sp.
GGAGACGGAGGCGCCGATTGCCCGGCTGAAACCGACCGGCAACGGCGACGAGGTCCGGCTCGGATACTGGTCACACCGGCGCAAATGGGAGGATGTCGATGACATGGGTGGCGTCATCATGCCCCTCGACGAAGCGCTCGCATTCATCGCGAACGAGGGCATCTTCTGGATCTGGACCTGACCCGAAAATGTAAAAAGTCGAGCTTACGGCGCGGCGATAAAGACCATTGGCAATGTCGACAAACAAGAAGCCGGCTGATGGTTCAATAATCGAGCCGAGAATTTATACGAGGCATTTCGAAGGCGAGAGCGGGCTATGTTGCGCTTCAGGCGAATGCTAAGTTTGCAGAAATTCGCCGCTGTCCATGGGTTAGTCCACAACCATTTCAATCAAGATTGCATTCTCTACAGTAGACTAGATTTCAAGCTGAACCGTGCCGCCGCTCTAGCCTCTGCGCAGTCCAACGGATTGAGGTGCTGGAGAACAAAGTCCGGTTCGCATTCGTTTGACGGTACCGCTTAAACTCATCCGCAAACCCAATTCCCTTACTCTTACACGTCTCTCCTTGGTTTTAAAATTACCAAGCAAAGCGTCTATGAATCTCGGGGTGCCTCACATCATTCGTGACGTTTGGTTCAATTTGGAAATTAGTATTCTTCACCAAAGGACGCTACAGCAGTGATAGCCTTTTACTGGAGAATCTTGGCATGAGTTATCTGAACGACTTGACGATCAGTCATGACGCCAAAGCCATCCCATATGATGCTGGAACGCCGCGCGAAGACGGTGCGCAGAATTTCGGGTTCATGGATCTGAAAACCAACCCCGAGGCGATGCTGGAGGTGGCAGAGCTCGCAAATGATGCGGTCTTGATGCGTCTCGTGACGGCCATCAACGCGCCAGAGACAGGGCTAATGACCATTGGCTGTTCAAGCAGCTTTGTGACAGAGGCGTCTGGTAGCCGAAAGACCGGCTACGTCGAGATCTCGTTTGCGACCGATCAGATGGTTGAAGATGCACAAAATTACTTCCCGCTCTTTTATCATTTCAGCCACGCTTTGTACGACGCGACGTTTGAAGAACGCATGCACTTTAACTGGGACTTAATGCCGGCGCGGTTCGTTCAAAGCGATGTGGATGGGTTCACCATTGCGATCAATTTAAACACGGGATTCTGCGACAACCCAGAGGCGGCAGCAGAAGTTTGGGCCGCGTCATCTGACTTCCTCGCGGCTTTCCTGAATTCGGTACCGCCGATGGATGGCGCTCCGCTCTTTTGATCATGGCAGCGGTTAGTTTTTTTGGTACGGTCACGTCGTTAGCCGATGTCCGGGGTGGCTATTTAGAGTGGAGCAGCACGCTTCGCGGCTTTTCAAATTTGGCTTGAAACCGCGCGTGACGAAGTGTCTCTAATTGCTAAGCCAATCTGCAAGGTGCGCGAAGCTGCATCTTGTCTGACGTCAGCGCCAGTGGGACCAAATAGGGTAAATTGATAAGAGAGTGTTCTTAGCTCATCGTAACCGCTGAGGGCACATCAGTGCCACAGATCACGAACGAACGGACTTTGCAGGCCATCGATATGCTGCGCCTGTCATACGATGTACGGTTCGACAGTCGCGATGCACATTTGGACTTGGTCATCGTTATCGCAGTCACGCTCAATCGGCTGCCTATTACAGCCGAGGGGCATGCCACTGGGGCATTCGAGACAAACCGCGCAGGCTTCACTGTTCTGCGTCCGATAACTGGGGTCGCAGGTCAGCGAGTCAACGTGATGCATAGCGACGGATCATCCGAGGCGGCGGTGTTTCCCGACTTAATTGCGCCATGGTAACCGTTTTTAGACATTGCCGCGCTAACGCATCGGGTAGGGGACCGTGCCATAACTTGTCGTTTCAGCGGGGACACCTTCGAAATGGAGGACCAGCGCCAGTGGCGCGGTGCGTCTTACAATACATACAACCGTCCATTGGCCAAGCCTTAGCGCTATAAAATCGCCGATAACGAAACCTTATCGCAATCGGTTGAACTAGAATGGACCGCTGTCGAGGCGCCCGTCGTGATGGAGCCTTTACCGCAGTTCTCGCCGTTCCGCTTTCCGGAAATGGCGCTTGTCATCACCCCGCAGGATGCGCTGCTTCTTGCGGAACACCCTGACGACCTCGCCCGTATTAATCCGCAGCGGTTATTGTGCCACCTTGATGCGACACTTGGCGAAACGGCGGCCCAAATCGCATCATTTGCCAAGGCACAGGGGGTCTTACCCAATGTAATGTTCGACCTAAAACTAATCATCCTATGCAAGGACGATCCGGTTCCAGAATTGATGTCGTTCGCGGCGCAGGTCAAAGCCGCCGGGTTTCGCCCAGCCAGCGTTTTGGTGTGCCCTTCGGTTGATCGTCAATCCACGCCGCCCTGATCTGACTGGCAGCCTGCTCTCCGTTGCATCTTGTTCACCGTGCGGCCGAACAGGCTTTTCCTGGCATGGCGCGCGGTGGCGGCATGGTCAGCTTCTTTCCCGAACTGAACCGCAAGCGCCCACCGTCTGCGATGCTGGATCTCGTAAGTCATGGCCTGTGTCCGATCGTTCATGCAGCCGACGACCTGTCCGTGATGGAAACGCTGGAGGCGATCCCCCACATCACGCGTTCCGCACGTGCCATCATCGGCGATTGTTCGTACCGGATCGGACCGGCCACGATCGCGATGCGGCTAAATCCGTATGGCGCGGACACCTTTGCGAACCCAAACAATGATCGCGTATGCATGGCCAATGACGACCCGCATCACAGGGCGAAGTTCGGCGCGGCCTATGCTATCGGTCTTGCGACTGCGCTTGCCCCTGCCGCGATCAGTGTGTGGACCCCTGCGGCCCTATACGGTCGCGCGGTGTCGTCCAAGGTGGTGATCACTTGCCTTTGGAAAGTGCCCTTCGGCAACTTGCTGGTTTGGCGGGGCAGGAGGTTCATCTGGCAAAACTGGAAAATGGAATTGCACGGCTGCAAGTTGGCACCGTGCAGTTAGCAGCCAACATGACATCGCAAAGAAACGATGGCTTAGGCCCTTACGAATGGACTGTGACGGGCGTTGCCACTTAGTCTTTTTCGATCGCCTGAAAGCTGGTCTGAGACCGGTTTAGGTGGGCTTCCATGGCGCGTTCTGACCCAGCAACATCATTCGCTAACAGATAGTCCAGAATTACTGAATGTTCTTTTAGGGTCGTTTCTTCCCGCCCGGACCACAGCAATAACGCTGAATGATATTCGAACAGCCACGTCAACATGATCTCTGTGATTGCTTGAATCAACGGGTTCGCAGTGATGGCGGCAAGGCGGGTGTGAAAGGCAATATCTGCCTTCATAAATGCATTTGCATCGCCAAGTTGCGCACGCTGTGCGTCGATCAATACTGCAAGATCGGCAACGTCAGCAGCAGTGCATTTGGTGGCCGCGATGCGCACAGTTCCACGTTCGAGGATTTGCCTCACTTGTTTAAGGTGATCGATGTTGGACGGCTCGCTGGATAACAACAACTTTGCGATGTCGTCTATTTGGTTGATGGCAACACCTGCCGTCAGGGCGTTGACCCGACTGCGCCCGCCATGTGTGATTGTGATCAGCCCCTTGCTTTGCATTGCTTGCAGGGCTTCGCGAACAGCGGGACGTCCGACGCCGAAACGTTCCATCAGGTCCCGTTCCGAAGGCACGACATCGCCCGCCACCAGTTCGCCATTGGCTACCATGTCGCGCAAACGCTCGAACACCTGATCCGAAAGCTTCAGACGGACGATTTTGTCGTTCGCCGTATCGACCTTGTTCATCACAAATCCGCCTTTTGCCTTGGGTCTGCCATATGAGGGGCAGGATTTGTCAACTGGTGCTATAAGCGGACCAAAAGTGCAAGGTTATGTGATCCGCGCGATGCTCGCTGCGATTTCATCAGGCTCGAAAACGCGCTTCCAATCTTCGCGCATGAGGACAGGTTTGCCGAATTGGATTGCCTTGTTGCAAGCATCGGAAAAGACGCCGTCGATTTCCTTGAATATCACAGCGCCAAGAATGTTCATGTGACCCAAAAGAAAGTCGCGCGCGGCCTCTTTTGGCACGCCACGGGCGACGACCTCGTCCATGGCTTCGCGCATCACGTCGAGCAGCGATGCGCAGACGGTTTCCGACAGTCCGGGTTCCAGCAGGGCCATCTGTTCGACGGTCACCCGGTGCGACCTGGCAACAGGCGCAAAGATTGCCTTGCCAACCTTCTCGCCCAATGCGTAGTGCTCTTCTGGCCCCTGCATCAGTGCGTTCACGATGCCTTGCTGCGCCGCGATGCCGCCAAAATAATCCTTGCGACCCTCTACAGTTTGTTCGTCGTTAAAGATCGGGGGGTGGCAGGGGTGGCTGACGAAATAGGTTACGTCGTCGCGCTTTGGCAGATGGCCAGCAAAGGGTGCGGCGGCGTCCAGACAGACAATCATAGCGCCAGATGGGACTTTATCGATGATCGCTGCCGCGACCTTCTTGATAATGGTGTCGGGAACCGCCAGCACGATGACATCGGCCCCAGCAAGGGCTGCATCAGCGTCTTTGCAGTCAAAGCCAAGTTCGGCCTTTAGTCGCGCGCGGCCTTCTGGCGAAACCTCGACATGGGCGGTTTCGAAATCTGTAGCAGCCAAGTTGCGCGACAAGCGCACACCCATTTTTCCGCCAGCCCCGAATAATGCAATCTTGGTCATGATCTCTTCCCCGCATGTATTTTGCTTGCCGATCGAACAAGCGAATTGACAACTCGTATGATATGTTACTAAGCACTCCATTGTGTCAAGTTGCGACTTGCAATTGCCGGACAAGATCAAAGGACATCATATTGCCCGCACTTCCCCCCGGACTTTTAATTGCTTGGTATGGCGATGACTTCACCGGTGCAGCTGCCGTGATGGAGGTTCTGGCCTTTGCCGGACTGCCCGCCATGTTGTTTTTGGATGTACCCACGGCTGACCAGCTTGCCCGCTATCCTGAACTGCGCGCTATCGGCGTGGCCTCGACCGCGCGCGCACAGTCGCCAGCTTGGATGGATGATCATCTGCCGCAGGCCTTTGCGTCGCTATTGGCCCTAGATCCAGCAATTCTACACTATAAGATCTGCTCTACTTTGGATTCATCTGCGACCACCGGGTCCATCGGGCGGGCGATTGAGATCGGTGCCGATGTGGTCAAGTCGAAAGTCGTGCCACTTTTGGTCGCGGCACCGCGGATGCGACGGTACCAGGTTTTCGGCCACCTGTTTGCTGGGCTCGGCGACCACGTGTATCGCATTGACCGCCATCCAGTCATGGCCCGTCATCCGGTAACGCCTATGGCGGAATCCGATGTGGGGCGCCACGTCGCGGCGCAATCGGATCGGATCGACACCGCGCTTTGGTCGCTTGAAGATGTCGCAACGGATCGCGCCCCGGTATTTTTGACATCCACGGACCGGATCAATGTCTTCACCATGGATTGTCATGACGCTGGCAGCGAAGTAGCCGCCGGGCGGCAAATTTGGGGCAACCGCGCTGCGCGCCGTTTCGTGGTGGGATCGCAGGGCGTCGAATACGCGCTGGTGCGGCATTGGTTGGACACCGACGAGTTGCCTGAACACGCACCAACAGCTAGTGCTGGCTGGGCTGATGGCATGGTGACGGTGTCCGGATCAGTCTCGCCGACGACAGCGGGCCAGATCGCATGGTCGCGCAACAATGGGTTCGACGCTATCTACTTTGATGCAACGAAAGTTTGTGCTGATCCTGTTACCTCAGACCAAGAAGTCGCCCGCGTGGTCGATCAATCCCTTGCGGCCTTGTCCCGAGGGGCAGACCCATTGATCTATACCGCAGAAGGGCCGGATGACCCCGCCGTCGCGCAGGTCAACGCGGCGATCGCCGCGTCGGGCCAGACCACGGCCACGATCAACATGCGTCTGGGGCGTGCGATGGGTACTGCGCTAGGGCGCATCCTTGCGCAAAGCGGTCTGCGCCGTGCGGTGATCTCGGGTGGGGACACGTCTGGTTTTGCGACGCAAGAGCTTGGCATCTTTGCGCTGTCTGCTCTTGCCCCTACGATCCCCGGCGCATCGCTATTCAAAGCGCACGCAGAGGGGCCAATGGATGGTTTGGAACTGGCACTGAAAGGTGGGCAGATGGGCAGTCCCGATTATTTCGGATGGATTCGCGATGGAGGAGGGCTACGATGACACGCATTTCGGCGACCTACGATATCGAGACACCCTGCGGGCTAACCCATGCTGCGGCAGTTTTGGCCGGCGAGCAGTCCACGGGCACCTTTGTGCGGTTGGCGGCTGAGACCGATGCGTTGCGCGACCGATCGGCTGCGCGGGTTGAACAGATTGTGCCAACTGGCACCTCGGCGACACCGTCTCTGCCTTGCCGCAAGACGGGCGGCAAATATGAACGAGGGCTGGTGACTGTCAGCTGGCCCATTGGCACCTTCGGCTTGTCGTTACCCACACTTTTGTCGACGCTTGCCGGCAACTTGTTCGAACTGGCAGAGCTGTCCGCCATCAGGCTGATTGATATCGATCTGCCCGCCGACTTCGCGCACCATCATCCGGGGCCGCAATTCGGGGCGGCAGGGACGCGGCAGTTTATGGGTGGGCACGATGGCCCAGTGATCGGCACAATCATCAAGCCCAGCGTCGGCCTTAATCCTGCCGAAACAGCCGCGCTGGTGAAGACCCTGATTGAGGCTGGCATCGACTTTATCAAGGACGATGAGTTGCAGGCCAACGGCCCGGATTGCCCGTTTGATGATCGCCTGGTTGCGGTGATGCAGGTCATCAATGCCCATGCGGACAAGACCGGAAAACGTGTTCTTTATGCGGTAAACATTACGGACGAGATCGATCAGATGTGGCGCAACCTTGACACGATGCAGACGCTTGGCGCGACTTGCGCGATGGTCTGCATGCATTCCGTTGGTTTGCTCGGGTTGAGGGCCGTGCGCAACCGCAGCAATGTTTTGATCCACGGCCACCGGGCTGGATGGGGCCTGCTGTCGCGCTCTCCGGATATCGGTATCCGCTTTAGTGTCATGCAGAAACTTTGGCGGCTGGCCGGGGCTGATCATCTGCATGTCAACGGGCTTGCCAACAAGTTCACCGAAAATGACGCTATCGTGGCCGAGGCCGCGCTATCAGTGCAAAGCCCGGTGTCGCGGCACGCCAGTCCCCCGCATATCGCGATGCCGGTTTATTCCTCGGCTCAGACGATCTGGCAGATCGATCCAGCCCGCAGCGTTTTAGGCAACGACGATTTCATCTTTTGTGCGGGCGGCGGGATAATGAGCCATCCCGGAGGCCCAGCCGATGGCGTATCAAGCCTGCGCGACGCCGCTGCCGCCGCGCGTCAAGGTGTTGCACTTGAAGACTTTGCCAAACCCGGCAGCCCGCTGCACCGAGCCATCGATTATTTTAAGAAGCCGATCATTGATCTGCCGTCTTTCGCGACATAAAAGTATAACTCGGTTTTTGTTGCTGGGGTCGAGTGACGCTGTTCAGCAAATAACAATCGAGAGCCTACGGCAGTGCACAGCTTTTAGGGACCGTCCCGCATCGCCGCATTCGCCGCACTTTATGAACGGTCTATTATGAATGCCTTGATAAACGGCCTTAGCCCCTTAAAATCCGCCACAAGTTAAGCGCGATATCCGAGAGGTCTGCTAGTCGAGCGGCGATATGTTCGCTGGCAAGGCCATTGCTCTGACGCGGATAAGCGTCCAGACGTTTCACGAGACGCAATAGACGGCGCCGATGGGTGCCGGTCATGACTTGCAACGGATCCGCAATTACCCCAGCGAATGTTGTCACGACAGACGCCAACATTGCCAGAACAGCACCTGTCGCTACCAACTGCCAAACTGCGAGATCCGTCGGGAACGCCCCGTAGTATAGACGACCCAACCCTTGTCCGAGAGGGAATTGAGCGACAGCTAGTGATTGCGCCCTCATTTCGGCTACTGGCCCCGCCAGTGACATCACGCCAGGCGTGGCAGACTGGAACATTATGTAACCCGCTGTCACGACGATGAAAGTTGTCGTAATTTCGCTTACAGCGCTGCGCACGCTCGTATAATCCGCAACTTGTTGTTCCAGCACGCTAAGAGGCACGGCGACGCCCAGCCCCTTGGCATCAAGGTCATTTATAAACGCTATCGTGCGCGCGGCGACCTGCCGCGACACGTTCGTTTCAAGCAGGATTTTTCTGCGCAATATCCAATCAGATGCTTTGTGGAAACGAAGTACCCTGGCCAAAATGGCCATCAGCCGAATGATAATGAAAACGGGTGCCAAAAAAACATTGGCGGGCGCGCGCAACAGATCCGCACCAAACGCAAAGCGATGAAGACGTAACGTTCCTTGCAGCCCAAAGGTTAAGTCTACGAATGTGCGAATCGCGGCGCTCCGACTAGCCTCCTTGGTCACTTGGTTCATTTTCGGGATTCCCTAGCCACAGGCTTTGTTATCCTATGTGGTGCGTCGCGTGGTCTTTTGAAATAGCAATCAATTTCACAGCGACCGTCTGTTCTGACTTTAAGTTAGTGAAATTAGAGTCCCTTTGTATGGGCGGTTTGGCCTATGAATACCTGCGGTGTAATATACACTATGTGCATTAATTAGACTAAAAACGGTAGGTTATGTCGGATCTAAAGGGGGCAAGCGAAGCGGGGGGAACCAGGCGCTGGATTAAGCTAGACACAGGCAGTTTGCGGAACTTCGATGCAGTGCGGCTTGGCGCAGTCACGATTGTAGACACCGATAGCCTTGCTGTGTTGCGTGATCTGGCCCGGCTTAAGGGCTGGTTCGCAGTGCTTGTAGCGTTAGCAGAGGCGGTGCGGCACCCGGCCCACGACCTTGTGGTCGGAAATGTAACGCGCAAGCGGCTACGTGTGCCAGCACTGTTCGGCAATCGTAGCGTCCGGGCGGTCTACGGTGGTTTGAAAGCCGTACAGGCTAGATTGCTAGAAGTTCGATTGGCAGCAGCGCTGGAGGCCGACCCCGCGCTTGCTGCGCTGATCTACAACGGATCCAATTTCCCTGAATCCGTGCTTGCTCGTGTTGCGACGCGCATAAATCGGGCACATCTTTTTGTCGAAGGTGGATTTTTTCCAGACTCGATTCAAATTGACCCACGTGGCGTGAATGCGGCGAATAGCGTGCCGCGTGATCCAGCCTTTTATCTGAACACGTCCGAAGATTACGCGGCAGACGGCCTGCCGAACCTTACTAAGGTACGCGTAGTCAAGGCGCGGGGTGCGGTAGAAATCACCCTACCGCAGGATTACATCTTTGTCGCATTTCAGGTGCCATCCGATATGCAGGTGACTCTTCATAGTCCGTGGATAAGCAACATGGACATTTTCTATTCGGAAATACGCGCGGCTGCAGACCGTCAGCCATCTTTGATATTCGTTATCAAGGAACACCCTAGCTTTCCGCTATCGGTGCAAGGCAACGCACCGCCTCATCCCCGCGTGATATTTGCCAATGCCAATGTCACCCACGACTTGATTGAAAATGCGACTGGGATCGTTACGCTGAATTCTACCGTAGGATTAGAGGCAATCCTGCTTGAAAGGCCAACCATCATTTTGGGGCAGGCGTGCTACGATATTCCGGGCCTTGTGCAAAATGCTAGCAATCGGCAAGAGCTAGACGCTGCACTGTCCGCTTTGCCTGACTGGGAATTCGACACCCGCCTGCGTCGGCAGTTTTTGGGCTGGCTTTGGAACAGGTATCTGGTGCGTGGCAGCTACAAGGTGCCACCTGCCGACCTGTCTGCTGTGCTCGAGAAACAGCTTCAGTTGTTGGAAACAACCTCACCAGTGAATGCGCAGTTGAAATCGTGAATGATGTTCAGATCGGTCAGAGGACCCGTTACAATGCAAAAATTGAAATTGAATGCCTCGCACTACCGAGAAATGTTAATCCCTTCGACGCCCTTTTAAGCAAAGCACTGGGTCGAGGTATGTGGCGAGGCCCGCGTTCCACATCCGAGGAAGGAGTGCTGTCCTTCATGCCGATCGCATATTCGGCTTAAGCTGTAGGATTTGCCGAAGTGGCCGTTGGCTTCACTTGTAGGGTAAAATGCAAAAGTTGAAGTTCCCGAACCGCTAATCTGAATTGGGCAGATAGGCTTAGAAGTGCCGTAGTTTGAATCTGAAACTTATACCAACCGGCGTGAAGCCTGAC
>JAGXIQ010000035.1 GCA_024635625.1 Loktanella sp.
CTCGATCCCCGCCGATGCTCCGCAAGGATCACGCCACGTTCCTCGGCATCCAGGTGCTTGTAGTGTCTTTCCATGGCAACATCCTATGCCCTCTGGGCTGTCGGTGTCGCACTTCAAACTTGAGCCCAAGGGGTACCTCGTCGAAATGGTCGCGCGGTTAGAAGCAGTCTGTGTCGTTTACCTCTCCGGCCATCGATCCATATCCATCAATGCTGAAAAAACGATAAACGGCTTATGAATAGCCATCTGGCGACAATGCCTTGGGCTGAAAAGTTTATGAAATTGCTCAGCATAATTTGAGGTCATAATTTTTAGGACGATAATGTGGATTGATGCTTTAGCGCTCAACAATTGGGATGATGACCAAAACCCCGAAAGAGCGCACCTACCAGCGCAGGACATGTCGGCCAGCAACGGCCCCAGTCACAGCGACGATTAGCAGGGCCAAAGTATACCAAGTTCCATAGAATAATGGAGAGTCTTCAACGCAATAAAGTGAGTAGACGGCTGCCGAGCACCCCCCAGCCAGCAGGCCAGCGACAGCGCCGCAGCGCATTGGATTCGATGGTGCACCCCGCCTTAGCGTTAAGAGTAGAGCCACTAGGATGGGCGCAGATAACACGGGGATTGATGTCAGGCACGTTGCAATGGACTTGCCCTGCAGGTTCATTATCCATCCCTGACTTGGGGTCGTAAACAGCGCTGCGACTGCGGCTAATAGTGCAAGCGCAGGGACGCAAAGAATTGCAAAGCGAAAAATGGTCCGACTACCGGGTCTGGCCTGTGACAGGACCCACGGCAAAGCCAGACATCCGAGCAACAATGACAGTGCGGATTTCGCGAAGAGTGCGGGGTCATGCAAAATGGCCCCGATATCTGGCCTTATGCCCCAGAAGACCGCAAAGATAAGTGTCGTCGTCGCAAGACCGATACCGAGTCCGACCAAGACGCCCTTTGTAAGCAGTCCAGGTTGAAGTGGCGTTAATTCTGCACCAAGCGAAGAGATGAGGTCGTTCGTATTCATTTTCGTATCTTTCGGTCGCCCATAGCATTGCCCGACTTTTGCTGTGCAAGGGTCGACAGTCGCGCCATCGCGCGATGCAGCGTGACGCGTATTGCGCCAGCGGTCATACCAAAGAGCTGACCCGCTTCCTCGGCGCTTAGGCCGTTCAACTTGACCTCTCTCACGATCGCGGCGGGCACCGTATCAAGCTGCGCGAGCAGGCGGTCTAAATCGCCAGTCACAGTGGGGTCGATGATTGTGTCATCGGCAATGTTGTCTTCGTGTTCGCCAAGAGGCGCCATGCGGGTGCGCCCATATTTTCGTAACGCATCGATAGCTTTGTAACGTGCGATCGCATAAACCCACGCACTCACCGGTTCGGTGTCGCGCCATGTATGACGCTTTTCGTGGACGGCAATCAGCGTCGTTTGCAAAATGTCCTCGCTTTCATCAGAGTGGTTGCCGCATCGGGCCAAGATAATGCCGCGCAGAACCGGGGCTACTTCGGACAGAAACTGGATATAAGACGTGCGGTCGCCACCGTTTGCACGGCGCAACAGGTCGGCCCACCTTTCGTCCCTCGTACGTCCCATGGCTGTCCATTCGCTGTCCATGCGCCAAACGTTACACCATATTTCCTGAAAACTGCGGGCCGCACTGCGAAGTGACCTTCGTTACAGTGACTGGCGCCACGTTGTTACAACCGTTCACGAGGGCGCGAGGCGTGTAACGTCTGCCGCCCGGCCAGCGAATTGCCCAGCATCGGACGCCAAAACGGTGCCGAGTAACTGACTGGAGATAAGCCATGACCACCAAGACCACGACACTTGCTCTCGCACTTTTTGGCGCTTGCGCCGCCGTCACAAGCGCCACTGCCCAAGACATGGAAAAATGCTTTGGCGTCGCATTGGCCGGTGAAAACGGTTGCGCTGCTGGTCCCGGCACGACCTGCGCCGGCACGTCAGCGATCGATTATCAGGGCAACGCCTGGGCCTTGGTGCCAGCTGGCACCTGCGAAGACATGGTTCTGCCAGCCGCAGCAGATGGCAGTGACCGCATGGGCGCGTTGGAAGCCTTGGATCGCGACATTCCCATGTAATGTCTGCCCAGTACGCCGCAGATGGCCATCTGCGGGGTATCCTCCTTTTCCCCACCAAGGACCATGACCATGTTGCAGACCCGCTTGCCTGATGCCGTCGGAATTGGCTTTAAACGCGCCCATTTTGATGCCCTGCGAACGACGAAAAACACCCTTGGGTTTCTAGAGGTTCACGCCGAGAACTACATGGGGGCAGGAGGGCCGTCGCACGCGCAACTGGCGGCGCTACGTACAGATTATGCGCTGTCTATCCACGGTGTCGGTCTGTCGATCGGCGGCGCTGGTCCGCTGGATGCGGTGCATCTAAAGCGCCTTGCAGCGTTGTGTGACCGGTACCAACCAGAAAGTTTTTCCGAACATCTGGCATGGTCCAGCCACGACAATGCCTTTCTCAACGATCTGCTTCCATTGCCCTATGACGACGAGACACTGTCGACTGTCTGCGATCATATCGATTGCCTGCAAGATGTTATCGCCCGGCCCATGTTGCTGGAAAACCCGTCAACCTATGTGACGTTTGAAACCTCTACCCTCGCTGAAACGGATTTTCTGACCGCTGTCGCCAAGCGGACAGGTTGCGGGCTGTTATTGGACATTAACAATGTCTTCGTCAGTTGCACCAATCACCGCGCTGATCCCCGTGCATATCTGGCAGATTTTCCGCTGCATGCCATGGGTGAAATACACCTTGGTGGCCATGATGCAGAGGACCTACCGTCTGGCCCGCTATTGATCGATTCACATGGCACCCCGGTCGCCGATCCTGTTTGGGCGCTTTACGCCGAAACCATCGCACACACGGGACCCCGACCGACCTTGATCGAATGGGATACGGATGTGCCAGACCTGTCTGTACTGTTGGCAGAGGCAGATTGCGCCGCAGGCATTCTGGATGGGGTGCGCCATGCACTTGCATCGTGATACGCAGGCGGCGTTTCGCGCGGCATTATCCACCCAGGATGTGCCGCCCGGTATCACTGCCGTCGGTGATTTAGCACGGCGCTTTTCCGTTTATCGTAATACCGTCATGCATTCTTTGACGGACGCGCTCGTCCAGCGGTTCCCGGTCGTGCAGCGCATCGTCGGGCGCGCGTTTTTCAGTGCGACCGCCAAAGTCTTTGTCGTCAACCACCCGCCAAGTAGCCCTATAATACAGGCCTACGGCACAGATTTTCCAAATTTTCTTGCAACGTTCCCACCCGCCGCAGGGTTACCCTATTTGCCCGATGTAGCCTTGATAGAGGTGCTGCGCGGTCAGGCCTATCACGCTGCTGACGCAACGCCGATGTCACCAGACACCTTCCGTTCAGCCATCACAATGGCGCCCGAAGACGCGGTCCTGACGCTACACCCCGCGCTGCGATTGGCGACCTCGGAACATCCGGCGATGTCGGTCTGGCGCATGAATCAATCCGGCATGACACCGTCAACTGTGGATCCGGGGCCAGAGGCAGCATTGATATTTCGCAGAGCAGACAACGTCATCGTTATGCCCGTTCCATTTGACGCCGCAGACATCGTCGCGAAATTGGCGATGGGCGTACCCTTGGGCGTTGTGGCACGCGACACCCCGCCAGATAAACTTTCGCGTTCAATCGCGACCCTATTAAGCCACGGCCTGATCGTCGGCGTGGATCACCCCCAAGCCTGAGGTTCCCATGACAAAGATCGATACACTTCACAGTGATGGTCAGCGCAGTCATCCGGTTTTGCGCGCCCTTCGCGCGGCCGACTCTTTTGGTGCGCGCATGCCGTGGTCCGTGCCTGCCTTGTTGGCGCGCCTGATGCCTGCATGGGTTTTCTGGGCGTCGGCCCGCACAAAAGTCGACGGCTTTACCATAACCGACAGCACATGGTGGCTGTTCGAAAACGAATATGCCCTGCCCATTATTCCGTTCGCCCTCGCGGCTGTGTTGGCCACACTCGCAGAGCACGTCTTTGCCATTTGCCTTGCCTTTGGGTTCGCGACGCGTCTGTCAGCGGCGGCATTGCTTGGCATGACTTTGGTTATACAAGTTTTCGTCTATCCCACTGCTTGGGTGACGCATGGCCTTTGGGCGGTTTGCTTTCTGGCATTGATCGCGAAAGGTCCGGGTGCTGCCTCCCTCGACCGTGTGATGCGATTGGATCGGTGAACGGAAAACCTGCGTTCAATGGCGACAGCCATTTCATCCGTAAGGCTTGCCGGATGATCCGAGTGGCCCAAAGTGTTCTGCCGTAGCTGGCAGTGACTAAGGTCTGACCTAGTGTCAGATCAGGTCTGATACCGCTTCAGCACCTTTTCAAGGCTAGCGTCAGAATAGGGCTTTTCTAAACGTTCTGAAATCAACGCGTGTCCCCCTTCTGGCATGTCGGCATAACCCGTCGCCAAGACAATTGGCATGTTAGGACGGGTCTTGCGGATTTGCTTGGCAAGTTCGATTCCAGTCATCTTTGGCATCGCCTGATCGGTCAGGACTAGATCGATGTCTGGCCGATTACCAATGGCGATCAACGCTTCGGCGCCAGAATAGGCGGCGATGACCTCGTGACCCAAGTCTTCCAGAACGCCTATCGTGCCCATCGAAACTAGGATGTCGTCATCCACGGCCAGAATGACCATCTTTCGGTTTGGCTGCGCCATCGAAAGTAGGGGGGCGGGCAAAGATGACGCCGGCGTCAGCGGCACTTTCGGTGCTGTACTGGCCGGAAGAAAAAGCGCTGCGGTCGTGCCTTTGCCGACGCGGCTGGTCAAGGTAAAGGTGCCGCCGGACTGCTTGGCTAGGCCGTGGATCATTGACAGGCCCAGCCCTGTGCCTTTGCCGACGCCCTTTGTGGTGAAAAACGGTTCCGTCGCTTGGGCGAGGGTGGCGCCGTCCATGCCACAACCGGTGTCGGAAACGGCGATCCGTACATAGCGTCCGGGCGATAGTTCAGGGACATCATGTCCATCGGCCTCTTGGACGGACACGGTCAGTTGCCCAGCCCCCTCCATTGCGTCGCGACCGTTCACGGCTAGGTTCAGTAATGCCATTTCGAATTGGTTTAGATCGACGTCGGCGTCAGGTAGATCAGGCGCAATATCGATGATGACTTCGATTTCGGGCCCAATCGTACGGGATAGCAGATCACGCATTTCGGGAATTGCACGGGCCATGTCGACAGCGACAGAATTCAAATCCTGCTTGCGGGCAAAGGCGAGCATTCGTTGGGTAAGGGCGGCACCACGTTCAGTTGCCTGTGTCGCATTTTGGATCAAAGAACGCGTCCGGTCATCTGCGTCAATCAGATGACGGCGCAACAGGTCCAGACTGGCCCGCGTCGCCATCAGAAGGTTGTTGAAATCGTGCGCCACGCCACCGGTTAACTGGCCGATCATTTCTAGTTTCTGACTTTGGCGCAGGGCAGCTTCAGTTGCTTCCAGCATCTGCGCCCTTTCTATTTGTTCGGTCACGTCGCGCCCAATGGCATAGACCTTTCCGTTCTGCGCGGACGCCGTCCAAGCGAACCAGCGATAGCTGCCGTCAGCATGTCTGAATCGAAACTCGAACGGTGTGGTTAGCGGAGTCGCAAAAACCGACGTAAATGTCTCGGTGGTGCGCGACACGTCGTCCGGATGGGCCCAAAGCAGAAAGTTTTGGCCAAGAATCTTGTTGTCGGTCCAACCGAGGATACGGGTCCATGCGCCGTTCAGGTTGGCCAATGTCGCATCGGCGTTCACAACGGCGATCAGGTCGATAGCCATGTCCCAAACAACGTCCCTTTGAAGGGTCAAATCTGTGACTGTCGCTTCGCGGGCTTTTACTTCGTCGTCGATGTCAGTGCAGGTGCCATACCAGCGCATGATGCTACCATCTGCGGCATGCACGGGCTGCGCACGCCCTAACACCCAACGGTACGTGCCCGACCGATGACGCAGCCGGTATTCGATTTCGTAGGCGTCGCCGGATTCCAAGGACTGCGTCCAAACCGACCAAGCCCGGTCCTGATCTTCAGGGTGAAACATGCCATTCCACGCTTCACCGTCGGTAGATCCTTCTGGAATACCGGTGAATTCATACCAGCGCTTGTTATAGTAATCGTGAAAGCCGTCCGGACGAGTAGACCAAATCATTTGGTCGACGGAATCGGCAATGGCGTGGAATTTCGCCTCGCTTTCCCGCAACTGGTTTTCGCGCAGGTGCAATTCGTTCAACTGCGCGCGGGCTTCATGCTGGCGGCGTCTGGCAGTCAGCGCGGACCGGATGGATCTTAACAGTTCCTCTGCGTGCAGTGGGCGGGACAGCAGGACAGCGTTATTTAAACGCTCGACACCGCGGCGCGCTTGATCAGACCTGCCGCTGACCGTGCCGTTCGCCAGCACGATAAACGGTATGTCAGACCAAGCCGGTTGTGCGGCGAGGGCTTCGTCCAACACGTCGTTTCCGGGGCTGGACAGGGCCTCCTCGGTGACGAGAATTGCGCCAACATTGTGATTGATCGCCGCCGCCAAAGTCGCAAGAGAGGGGACGATTATAGTTGAAATGCCGTCGGCCCTTAAAAGGTCGCTGGCGACGGTAGCATCACGCCCCCGTTGGGCAAAAATTGCCACATGCGTATCCTGCTGTTCATCAGCCGTTGTCTGATTTCTCAAGGGTGTGGTGGGGTGGTTCAAGATGATCAATTCCGACCGTCGCGTTCAAGTGCCATCAAACCATAGCGGTCTGGCGTGTAAATCGGTGCACCGGACAGGATGCCGGAAAAGCTGCGGATTGGTTCGCCGATGTTAATACCTTGGTTGTCGATACTGAACTCGCGGATTGTACGCTTATGGTCCGACGTCCGCGTCTTGACCACTGCGATTGATTTACGCACGATCCCTTCGACTTCAAAAAAACGCATCAGCATGACGGTATCGGCCAGATAGCTGATGTCGATGTCGGACCGCAGGTCGCCGGTCACGCCATGCTGGCCAAGGATCATTAAAGAGATGACGCCCTGCTGCGCAAGGTAGCTAAGCAACTCGTGCATTTGCAGCACGAGAAAGTTGTCGCTGGGCATGGCGTGCAAGTAGGCATTCAGACTGTCGATCACGACGACATCGACGTCATCCGTTTCGACGGCTTCTCGCACCGCGCAGGCAAATTGACCGGGGGACAATTTCGCCGAATCGATCTGGCGGATAGCAAGGCTGCCATCGTCGATGAAAGGCTTCAGGTCCATCCCAAGCGCCTTGGACCTGATTATCAAAGTTGAAAGGCGTTCGTCGAACAAGAAATATGCCGCCTTATGCCCGCGTCGCAGGGCCGCAATCATGCATCGAACGGCGGTCGTCGTCTTGCCTACACCTGCCGGCCCTGCCAGCAAGGCGTTTGTACCCGGAAATAACCCGGACCCCAGAAGCGCATCCAGCCCTACTAACCCTGTCGTGACAGGTGCAAGAGAAAAGGCGCGATGATGATCGGCGGCAACAAGGCGGGGATAGACGTTGATGCCACCCTTTTCGATTGTGAAATCGTGATAGCCGCCCCGATATCTTAGTCCGCGCATCTTGATTACACGCAGCAGACGCCGCTCTGCGCCAAAATCGTTCGCGTGTTGTTCAAGCGAGATGACGCCATGGGCGATGAAGTGCAGTTGCAGATCGCCAGGTTCTGCGGTGCGGTCGTCCAGCATCAGTACAGTACAATTTCGGCGCGCAAAGAAGTGTTTGAGTGCAAGAATTTGCCGCCGATAGCGTAGCGAATTTTGCGCCAGCAGGCGCAGTTCTGACAAACTGTCTACGACCACGCGAGCGGGATTGGTCGTTTCAACCAGTTCGATGATGCCGCGTACCGTTTCTCCTAACTCGACCTCGGAGGGGTGCAGCAAGGATTGCTCGTGGTCAGACCCAAATTCGGCCTCTCCGACCATTTCGAACAGGTTGATTCCGTCAAGCTCCCAACCGTGTGATTGGGCCACCGCCTGAAGTTCAAATTCGGTTTCGGACAGCGTGATATAAAGGCCCGCACCGCCGTTGACACGTCCTTCCATCAGGAACTTCGGCGCGAGGGTCGTCTTGCCCGCACCCGGCGTACCCTCGACAAGGTAAAGACGCTCCTGGGTCAGGCCCCCGCCAAGAACTTCGTCCAATCCTTGCGTGCCAGTCAGCAAACGATGTGCCGGGTTGGTTTCGGTCGTATCCGGCATTGAAATCTCGCGCTAGCGGCAGGCATTGTTCCCCAATATACCTTGGCAATGTGAATTCTTGCAACCAGCCTGCTGACCTAGTCTACGGCCGCCGCCCCGACGTATTTACCCGCGTTTTCTAGATCGGTGGTAATGCCGTTATTGGCCAGCGGCTGCCGTCGGGGCGCAGGTTTGCCCGCGCGATCCACTTCTCGCAGATCGCATCGCTTTGGTTGCCGCCGCGCAGCAGAATATGCGTTGGTGCCACTTCGACGCAGAAACCGACATGGCCTTTCCAGCTGTCCGGGCTGTCCCGCCAAAAGCAAAGGATCGCGCCGAAACTTGGTGCAACGGCGCGTCCAAACCTTGCCCACGCGATAGAGGCATAGGGGTTCGTCGGCAGGGGTTCGGCGGGAAGAGACAAAGCAAGGCAGGTCTGCACGAAGTCCGCGCACCACGGCACCTGTGCGGGGTCACCCGCCGTGCCGCCATCGCTGGCCAGAAAATCGGTCACCTCGGCATTGTTTAGGGTTTCGTGCATGCCCATCATCTGCGCCGCGGTATCCATCCAAGGTGTGGCGTCGGGCAGGATGTCAGGCGAAGAAGGGTTCATGCCGAACAGACCTTGCGCCGTAGGCGCGTCGACAAGGCCGGTTACATCTAGTCCAGCTTCCGATTGATATGCCTTCAGCGCAGCGATTGTCCGACGACCCCGGATGCCGTCCAGCGGACCGGGGTCGAACCCTTGGGTTAACAAGGCATCTTGTACCATGCGGGTGGTGATTGGCCCCCTCATATAGAAAACACGCGCTGGGCTTCGAACGCCACGTCGGGGCGACCTACAGTCCAGAAATTCGGCGACTGCCATGATGGCATGCGCGCCGCGCAACGATCACGGAAGGTGCGATAGCCGTTTTGCGCACCCGGCTCTGCCAAGGTTTCAAGGATTGAGGCGGTGAAAAGTCCGTTGCCAAGATCTTCTTGGGCCTTCTGGTTCGACTGGCAGGCCGAAAGCTGCAGGACGCTGGCCGCCACTGGGAAACTTAATTCGTGGTAAGGCGTCATCACATTCGGCCCGACGGTAGAGGAGGGCAGGCTGCGATAAAAGTCCGCGTTTGCGCGATAGACTTGTGCTGCGGTCGCAAGCGACATCATGCGCGTCTTGCCCTGCCCGGATTGGGGCTGCGCTGCTGGACTGGTGCCTGCCCGCAACATTGATCCAGCGTGACAGCAATCGAAGACCGCCAGAATGCGAACGCCTTCGGCGAAGTCCGACCAGATCTTGTATAGCTCGTCGTCGATCATCATCGCATCATAAAGGCACAGCGTTTCGTCAAAGAGGTCTTGATCGGGACCGGCTGCTTCATCGTTGTTGAAATCCTTTACCTGCCCACCGTGCCCCGCATAAGTGAACATGAAGATATCACCGGATTTCAAGCGTTTGGCAGCGTCAGCGCAGACCTCGAATACCGCATCGCGGGTTGCGGCGTCATCGGTCAGGTGCGTTTGGGATCGAAAGCCCCGGTCAAGTGCGACGTCTCGCATCGCCTCGCTATCAAAGATGCAAAAGTCGAGATTGATCAGGCCATTGCCATAGTGAACTTGGTCGACATGGTTCAACCCGATATGTAGCGACACCGCCGAAGGCCCCGAAGGTTGGGGCGCGGGCGCCGGTCCGCTACGTACCCCGGATCGCGCGCCTTTGATCGCGGCCGAGAACTTGGCCGCCACGTCTGCGTAGCCCGCATTTGTTGGGTGCAGTTCGTCATGCCAACGGGTTCTGGCAACGGTGCCCCTTAGGTCCAGAAAGGTGACATGACGATGACGCCGTGCAAGGGCGGCCATGCCATCGTTAAAGCGATCCATCATAATCTTGGCAATGGCGGCTTGCGTCTGGCCGTCAGTAATTCCGTTGGCGGCCATCGGCTTGCCCATCCACTTGCCCTTATTCGGGATCGCAAGGTCGTAGCCGTGACACAGGATTCGGACCGCGGGGTAGCGGGCAGCGACATCACGATAGATGCGGTCGAATTGCTGCACGGCCACCGCAACAAGCTGGTCAAAGCTGGGCAGTAGATAGTCGCCCGCCGACAGACCCGGATCAAAACGGCGCAGATGGCGTGACAGGTTGCCATCTGCAACCAGATCGTTACCGCCGCCCGACAGCAGCAATATCGTAGCCCCGGTTTGTTCGATTGCGCGACGGTATTCGGCACGGGCCACCATATTAGCCAGTGTGTCGCCCCCGGCGGACAGAGAAAAGATGGCATACTCATCCATCAACACGTCAATCGTGTCCCGCAAAAGGATCGGATATTGGAACCAGCTGTCACCTTCCTCGACGATGATCGGCCCCTTATAGTCGCCACGGGATAGCCTTTGAAAAAACCGTGCTTGCCGGTTCTGCCGTTCGAACCAATTGGCGCCGTTGAGCAGTACCGCCGAACGTGTGGCGGCATCGTCAGTGGTCGGAATTTGCACGCGGTCAGGGTTAAGCTTGATCGCGGGCGCAAAGGGGGCAGATGCCTCTTTGTCTTCGATGAAATAGGGTGCCATGTCCTCGGGTTGCGTGTTCGGATCTGCCATTTTCAGCGAAAGCTCTTCGAGCGTGATCTTTGTCATGGGCTTTATCCTTTGTGCTGTTGATCGATGGATTTTATCTGCGTCAGATGTGCCAGTATCCGGGCGTTGGCATCACGATGGGCGATGACATCATGCTGCGTGTAACGTCGGCGGCGCATGTCTGGCGGCTGAACGGCATGATCCGGCGTTTTGATCTTGTGCAATACGACGCCTTCCAACTCTCCGCCGGGCGCTGTCATGTAGGCCGCGCCAGAGCGTTTCGACGACATGCCGATGAATTGCGCAGACTCCTTGTTCGCACCCTCGAAGCCATAAAGTACCAGATCAAGGATCGAGCGTGTGTAATGACCGACAGTCAGCTTTCGCTCGAACCCGTAGGATGGCACCCAAAGCGTGACGCGCCCCGGACCGCGTTCATTGATCTTTTTGATCAACGGCTGGAAGGCCTTTTTGAAAGGTTTCGGCTGAATCGTTGGCGCTATCATGGTCAAAGAAGACACGGCGCTCAGGAAAGTAGCCCGCTTGTCATTGATATTCTTCAGATAGTTATGAGATTCAAAAGATATGAGATATTGTTCCAGCAGAAGCGCGCCGGCCCCGTCCAATGTCAGATGCAAGCGCGTTCCCGTGGCTGCAAAGCTGTCGAACAGATCGGCTGCAGCGCCGTCCGCCTTTTGATCCGCGCCACATATGTGGCGATGTGGACCGGCACATTCCGCAGCATTTTTAATGTCGCGCCAAAAGGCCCGGCCGATGCCGGATGTGGCGGCCTCGATCTCGGCGTTTAGATTGGGGCTAAGGGCGCCGACTTTGTCGACGGCGGTATTGAACAGATGTTCCAGCACGGCGCTGGTGCTTTCGACCATGTCGTTGCACCAGAAAAGTGTGTAGGGATAAACGCCAACGCCGTCTTCTAGTCCGGGTCTGCGGTCGACCTCGGCACTGAAGGCCGCGTCGATCCCCAGCAATGAACCGGGTAAAGCGATATGGACCGGGCGGTTCGGTTTGGCCGCGATTTGCTTAGCCGTCAGGGCGACGCTGTCGCGCGAAGACGCGTAGCTGCCACCAGCCACATGTTTGCCGTCATCAAGATGCGCAAAATGGCCCAGCAACTGATGGCAGGGCGCTGAACCGGCCCGAATGGGGCCATCGTCAAAATTGATACCGCGCCGCGAGTGAGAAAACGTGAAGGCTTCCGGTGAAGGCACACCGAGTCGCAGGACCCAGGCGTCCAATACGTTTTCCGACCAATCTTCATACGGCAAAAGCGCCACGCCATGCAGCAGTCGACCATCGCAACGGTAGCCGCCCCAATCCTTTTCCCATGAATTCAGAACCAGAAATCCGCGGTCGTTGTAGCCTACGATGACGAAGGCGTGGTTCTCTGCTGATTCCGGTTCAAGAGGAATGCTGCCGTTCACAACGGCCTTCCAGCCGCGATGCGTGGCAGCAGAGACAAGAATGCAATCCGCCTCTGACAAGGCTGCGTGGTAATCGTTAAGGTAGGACCGTACACGGTAATATGCACCAAGCGTCGTGGCCTTTGCGGCCTTGGCGCGATCTGGCGACAATTCGGTTTCGTGGGCGTCGTCTGGCCAAAGGGCGTCGTCGCAGATGCCGTGGTGGTAGAAACCCTTGATCACCGACCGCAGCGACGTGACCCCGTCCGAGGCGCTTCCACTTGTCCCTCGTTCCATCTGTACGGCCATGCGATACAACATGCGGGCTGAAATTTTCGCGGGTCGGCAGTTATCGCCCGCCGCCCAAATCCGGTGCATATCGATCAGATTGGCAAGCGCCTGCCCCGCACAGGTGCCGTCCTGCCCCTGCTGGCGCAGTTCGTAGGGCAGAACATTGTGCGGCGGGCAAATGCGCTGGGCCAGAATACGCTCTGATTCCGGGGCGAGGGGTCGCAGCGATGGTTCATAGAACCGATCGCGCAGATCCGTGGGATCGGCACGCAGCACGCGATCAATGGCGGCGATGTCAGGCATGATACATGTCCTTGATCTGGGTTGGTGCCGCCCGTTGTCGGACGGCACCTGTCCTTAGGCGTGGACGCCACCGGCGTGCATCATCGCCTGCAAGCTGGTGATTGGAGCACCATTCGGCTGCGGCGCATCGGCCGGCGTCCAGCTATCGAACGCGCCCTGATTGAGGTAGCTTTGCGGGTCTGTTACCAGCAGGCCAATCAGAGTTTCTGCTACTAGTCTGCTGCCCAAAGCGCCCAGATGCGCGCCGCTGGCAGAGACCTCTGCCTCTTTCAGGACATAGAACCACAGCGGCGTTGCAGTATCGAAACCACCGGACGTTACGGCGGTTTGCATCGCTTCGCTGCCCTGCGCGATCTGTTCAGGCGACAGTGCCGGGATTCTGATGCCTTTGTCGTAAAGGCATTTGATCATTCCTTGAGCTGTGGGCAGATTGAATACATAGCCGCGCCGTAGGTTGCGTTCGGCCAAACGTGACATCATCAAGTTGGTGTCATTATTTTCTAGACTGTTCAGTGCCAAAGCCAGTCGCGTATCGATGCGGCGTGCCACACGGTTCGCCATTGGCGAGGTGCCGATAAGCCGGTTCCATTCGGCAATCCAGTTATCGGGTAGGGTGGGCAAGCCTGCCATTCCGGTGCCACCGGTAAACTGGAACATCTGCCGAAAGGTCGCGCGTCCATCGCCGCCGTCGCTGGCATCGCGGCCAAAGTTGCGGTTGTAGTCGTAATCCGCCCGCACCATCGAATGGCCATAGCGGTAGGCCGCGATCGAAAATTCCAGCGGCATCGGTTGAACACCTTCTGGGACCCCGTCCTTGTGGGTAGCATAAAACGCCGCGTAAAGTGGTGCCTTGTCAGCTAGCACCTGATCCACAACAGCCGGGTCGCACACCGTCTTAAGGAACACATTCACGACCAGCCATTGATAAATGTGGGTGACGTGCTGGCGCGCCGTGCGAAAGATGTCGTCGGTGTCAGTCATGCCTTCTGCACGCAGAGTATCAGCCAGCGCATTGTGCAACCGCAGGATGCTGAGGTGGAACTGAGCCACGATCAGGTTCTCGTCGTTGCGTCCGTCGCCGATCAGCGCAAGGCGGCGCACGTCCATCTCTGATTTCGACCCATCCGCGTTGAACAACTCGTTCACCTCGTCCATGGTCAGATCGCCACCGTCCACGGCGGCGCCCACGCGGGGGAGGTCGGCGTGCTCGTCCGCAGGAAGCGGCGGTCGTTCGAATCCAGACGCAGGCGATGATACGGGCGTCACGGTACCCAGCCGCATTCGGGCCGGATCGTCAGGGTCGCGTAGGGCAGCTTCCAGTTTCAGCGCGGCAGGGCTTTGGCCCGGTCCGTCGCCATATACGCTGTCCAATTCCAGCCGGCCGATCCTTAGGTTCATCTTGACCGTTTCGGCCAGATCGCGGGATTGGGGCGCAATATCAGGGCGGTCTATATTGAACCCGGCTGCGCTGCTGCCTGGTTGTTCTTCGCGGTCGGTATTTGCAGTGATATCATGGTCGATAAACTGCCCGAAATAGGTAAAGACCGGCGGCATTGACGATTCACCGTCAACATCCTTCTCGTCAAGGCTGGCCTCTGCCATGGCATCGGCCAAGGCTTTGATCTTTGCACCAGCCCCGTCGATCTCTGCGACCTCTGCAGCATCCTTGCAGTAGAAGCGGAAAGCCTGCCGGGGCGCTAAGCCTGGTTCGGGTGCGGGATCGGGGTCCGGCACCGGGTAGGTGTCTGGTCCGTCCATTTGCCGCAGCTTCGTGATGCTCGCTACGTCGCCAAGGGCGACATAGTCGTTGGGCGCCCGCTGTTGGTCGCCACTGCGAGATTTTGGTGTGGTCGAAATAGTCTGGCCGTGTCCGATTTTATAAAGCATTGCCGTAGCCTCCTGATGAAGCCGGATATGGAACGCGCTGGGAAACTGATAAAAATTGGGTGTGCAATACGGCGCGTTAGGATAAAAAATCCGGCGGAAATTGCGTAATGTGACGCGATGAAAAGATGCGTCTGGGATCAAAAATGGGTCGTCGTCTTATATGCGGTCGCGCAGCCCTCCTTTCGGGTGCTTTGGGGTGCAGGTCAGTCCTGCAAAATTTGCGTTTTAGAGTGTCGTCCAAAGTCGATCAGACGGTTCATGAGACGATGAATGCCGTCCGCACCGCCGGCCAAAACGATTGAGGTCAGGCAAATATCGACGAAGGAAAATACATGTGTCTGCAATGGAGGCAGGCCAGAAACTGCGATCTGATCGGCAAAGGCCCCGTGCAACAGTTGAAAACCCGACAGGCTAAGGCCAATCCCAAGTGCCAGTGCCGACACTGTAGCCCAGCTTTTCTTCAGCAGGCTCAAATCCTCTAGCTTGCCACGCGTCTCTGCCGCTTGGGCGGGTAGAAGTTCACGGGCATTCAGCACGCTGTGCCGCAACCCATCGTCTACCAGCGTCATGCGGTCCTGCGGGCTGACCAGCATATCCATGTCGCGGGCAAGCATCTTCATCTGGGCATGGTTGCGGTCGGCGGCTTGCTTCAGCGGGGCCACGATGGCGATTTCCGCAGCACCAAAACGCCAGTTCAGGATCAACTCGACCGCCCGTTCAATCAAAAGAGCGATAAAAAGTGTCGTGGCTAGCAACTCTCCCAATTGGACCAGCGAAACGTCCACCAAATTTAACGAGACAAAGTCCAGTCGCCCTGCGCCATAGACAAGCGCCAGCGCCAAAACCGCAGCGGCTATTTGAAGGCCTGTCACCGCGCTGATTTGTGAAGTGCCTTGCGCGCTCATGATCCGGTGTCCTGATCTGGCGAGAAAGACTTCCAGTGGATCGCGGGTTCTGCGCTGGCGTAATCGCCTGTTTTTGTTCCACACAGGGCTGCTTTGGCGGCGGGACCGAACTGCGCCCCTCCCGGTGTGATCCGCCCTGCGGACATCGCCAGAGATAGCAATCCTGCGGTTAGGGCTGCCGCACCCGAGGTGCCAGAGTACCGGCAATAGGCAGAGCGGTAGTCCAAGACAGCACCTTCATGCCCGAATATTTGTGCGTTGGGGCTGGAGTTATAACCCGCCCGTCCCGGCACGTCGGTCGAAATCAGATCCTGTGTGGCATGGGTACTTACGCCTGTCCCGTTCGACGCTTGTTGGTCGCCGTAGTTGCCCAGACCAGCGGTGTAGGCAATGGAATGGTCGTTAGGATTGAACCGCGCACTTTGGGTGTCCAGCCGTTGCAGGCGGCTGTCCAAACGTTCGCCATCCCCGCTGGGCGCATAGACAGTGATGTGGTCGGATTCTGGTGAATAAGCTGCGGGGTTACCGGTTGCGGCACGCGCGCCAACGGCGATGATGCCGTTGTCTGGGGCCGCTAATGACCCGGGGCATAGGATGCTGCCTTGCGCGCCATTGCCTGCGGCGCACACCACAGGGATACGCTTGGATAAAGCAATTGTCAGGTGTTGTAGGCTATCCCACGCGCTCAACTCTTGGGCAGACAGTCCGACGCCAAGGGCGAGGCTGAATGCCGTGGCATCCTCTGCCACGTTGTTCGTCCGCGGAATATGCGGCGCGAGGCTGGCGGGGGTCGGAAAGTCGCGGGCAAGGACAATGATATCCGCCTCTATTAAATCGGCATAGAGCAGGGCAAGGATAAGTTGTTCTGGTTCCGGGTCGAAATTGGTCGAGATCGGAACGATCTGGCAAAACGGGTCTACCCCGGCATAGGCAAAGGCCACCGCCTGACCCGTCGGCAGGTCGTGATAGGTGCCGCTGACTGGATCAAAGATTCGCACGGGCGTAACCGCGCTGGCGTCAGGGGCCACCGGACGCGCGCCTATCAGCCCCGCCATTGCCGTGCCATGGGCCGAGAAATTAGGGCTATTGGCTGGTTGAACAGCGGACGTGTAAAGGGTTTTGGCATCGCCGCGCAGGTGCGCTAACAAATCGTTCCAGTACGCACCTACAGCTGCGGGAAGGTCCGAAGGATAGGCCTTTTTGCAGGCTTTGATATAGGAATCGAGGGCATCTGGTGACGCTGGTACACCCAGCCGGGACGAGAAGAAGTCAATTGCCAGATCAGTGTCGATCGCGGCCGACAGGTTTGGGTGGCGCACCGCAACAGAGGTGTCGATCAGGGCCACGCGAGTCCGCCGAGCGCCATCATCAATCCGTGCTGCCGCAAGATCCCATGCCTCAGATGCAAAGGTCTGCAAGTCTGCGACTACCCCAATCTGCGCCAGATGCCACAGCGCGTGGTAGGCGGCATAGTCGCCCCGCCCGCGGTCCCGGTCGGATGCAATTTCCAATCGTCTGGGTTCTGGGGGGGTCATACCCATTCCTCTCGCGCAGCTAGCATTTGGTCTTCCAAAACGACCTCGAAAATCGGCGTCATCATACGGGCTAAGGCGCGGCCTGCAGCGGTGTCCTGCGGATAATGAACGCCAGCCCATTCGCGGTTTTCGGCAATGCGGCGGCCGCTCAGGAAAAGTTCTGCGATGCCCGGGTGTTCGGGGGCCACGCGGGCAAACACGAAGGCAATCGTATAGGATAGAAACGCATGGTTCGATGGATAGGATGGGTGAACGGGCACTGGGATAAAGCTGGAAAGCCGCGGGTTGACTGTTGTGGGCCGCGGTGCGTCGTAGCGATCTTTATAGCGTAACCCGATTTCTTCACAAAGGCGGGCAAGGATCAGGAACAGTGTCACGGTCTGCGGATAACCGCCCATCTGCGTTAAGCCAAGGGGGCGCAAGTAGCCTGACAGTTCCAGCTCTTGTTCACGCAGGATTTCGGCACGTCGTATGGTTTCGGCCTCTGTTTGCAGCGCTGCCTGTTTCACAAGCAGACCTTGCGTCTGTTCGAACAAGGCAGCTGGTGACCTTGGCAGATCAAGCGGCAGGTCAACCCAGAAGTCTCGCAACTGGTGCAGTCGATCGATCTCTCGCCAGGGCAGTAGGATATCTGGCGTCTCACCGCCGAGGGGCGTAGCAGCGTCTGTCGTTGTGCGGTTTCTGTTACGATTCCTGTTCCTGTTTCTATTGCGGTTCCGGTTTCGATTTCGGTTCAGTAGGGCCGAAGCGCCGCCGCTGCCTGCCGCGACAGAAACAAAGGTCGCCGCGTCGAAGGTGCCGCCAGCAGCGACGGGGGAGGTCTGACCGGCGACTGGAACGGCCTCGAAACTTTCCCCAATGGCCAGAAGCCATGTGCCGGAAAGAAGTTTACTGAACGGATTTGGCATCTACTTCGCTCCTGCAATCAAAAGGCCGTCGGTAAGGATCGCCTTGGCTGTCGCGTCGCGGACTGCCATGCGATCTTCTTCTACCCAAGCCACAGAAAACCCTGGGTCCATGCGATGGATACGATGAATGCAGTCCTGCGCGCCCTTCGTGTCGCCCAGATGCGCAAGGCTGACAGAGGTGTAACGCAGGGCCGCGCCGAAATTCGGGCGACGCGACAGGATACGTTGGCCAATGGAACTAGCCGTGTCGAAGTCGCCCTGCAGTGTTGCGATCATGCAGCGGGTTGTTTCCAGCGTGAATCGGATCGGACTATGTTCGCCAATTTTTAACGCATTTTGTGACGCCCTGCGGGCATCGCTATAGCGCCCGTTGTAGACGTGGTGCAGCGCCATGTGGTCCCAGCAGAACGCGGAATGCGGCGACGTGCGGATCGCCCGGTCAAGCAAAGTGTTTGCCACATCGTGATTATGCATGATGTAGCCCGTGGCGTGCCCGGCCAGACTGTAAGCAATGCCACCACTTAGCGGTGAGTCCTCTACGTATGCGATCAGGCTACCGGTGTCGTCGGCCAACGTGGTATCGAAGGAATGCCAATGTTCACCGACGCGAAAGCTGTTCAGATAAGCCAGTAGCGCGGGATATATTGGTTCTTTCGTCAAATCCCAGCTGATCCGCAGCGCGGCGCGCAAATCGTCCAACGCCGTATGATCCAGCTGAAACATGGCCGACAGCGCATGAAATGGCGTTAGAGGACCCAAGTGTGCACGGTCAGCGAGTGTATCCAGCGTGCCTGCGACCCGTTCGATTGCTTCACCCAGCAACACAAGTATTTCTGCGTTGTCGATGCTGGCGCGGTCCAGCCTGTAAGGCCCTCCCTGAACGCTCCACAGCAATTCTTGTGTGCTATGGCGCAACACCAGTATCCGGATGGATAAATTGCCCTCCGCCTCGTACAGCCGCAACCGCAGATAAAGGTCGGGGCTGGTTGTTGTCACCGTCGCGTGGTCCATCCCGTCGGTCAGGTCACGGTAGTCGTAAGTCCGCGCACCGACATAGTCGCGTAGACCAAAGGCGATCCGGTCAATTAGGGCCTCGCCAAGATAGAGCGCCTGATAGGATTTCGAATGTATGACAGGCTCTAGCAGACCCACGATAGGGCGGATGTCGCGGATCGGTTCTGGTCGGGCCGGTGTCGCATGCGCTGGCGTGGGGGTGGTCACTTCGGCGTCCAATAGCGCCTCAATCCGGTTGTGCCAATGTTGCCGCTGTTCGCGCAGCCATTCTTCGAAGGGTTCGACGCTGATGTTGATGCCTTCCAGCAGGTCGGGCGGATTAGCGCGGACGTGATCTAGAAGGGCTGCAGCACCGTCCTGTACGATCTCGATGACATCGACGCTGGCGGCACCGGGTACAAGTCTGACACGGTGGGCGTCGATCTCGATCAGGGGGGTGCCGAAGGTGTCCAGACTACGTCGCAAGCCATGCAGCGCTGTACGCAGACTTTGGGCGGCCAGTTGCAAGTCCTTGTCGCCCCAGAACAGATCCTGAAGGCGGGCGCGGGACACACCGGCGTCAGATGCTAGCGCAGCTATAGCCAGCATGGCCTGTTGTTGCGCACTGCGGGGGGTCCGGTCGCGACCGGTCGAATCCGTCAGCCTAAATGGCCCCAGAAGCGTTAACCGGGCCTGTCTGATGGGCGTATCGCCCGCTGGTCGCGATGCCTGCGACACCTGGAATATCCCCCTGGCGGTCTGTGGGCGCATATCGTCGCGTTCAGATCGTAGGTAGTTGCGTTGATTTAGGAAAGCGTTTTCGCCGCACAGGACGAAGGTGGAGGGCCCCTGACTTTGAAAATGTGAAGCAGGATTTGAAATCACAGGGGTCCCTCCTTTATCTTGACGATCAAAATGACGGGCGTGAGACGGCTGAAAATTGCCAGCTGTCCCATGTAAAGGCAGACTTTGATCGCGGCGCGCAACGCAGCGCAATGATCAAGGCCACCCGGTGCAAACGCACGATAATGCGCGCATTTGAAAGTTCCGTGACGTCGACCGAAGCGTGTCCGGTCGACGACGTCCTTTTTACCCCTGACGCTGACCGTGGGAGGATGAACCGGTCGCCATGACGTTGCGGCTGTGCCCGGTCTGCGGGGGCCTTCGTCAGGGGATGCACACCGTGGGAGGATGCGAGGCGTGCGAACGTAGGTGCCGATGCGACTGAATAGTCTGGACGGCATAGGCGACATTGGTCTGATTGATCATGGGACTGTCGACGGGTGTCTGTCATCTATCCGACCTCTAACCAATGAAGATGGCCTAACGTTACCCATGTGGCGTGAGGGATACGTTAACCTTATGTTATCGCTGAATTGATTTTTGAAATGTCGCGCCGAATCACTTTGGCCTCAAAGGCAAAATATGCCCTGTGCTACTCGTTGTTAGGATCGCAGGCTTTGCCAGTTTAGGTTTAAGGCAGGTTTCGCACGGTTTTGGACGGCCAATGTACCGTTGATCACCATTGTTCTGGAACTAAAGGCAGCTTTGGCCGCATCAGGATCAAGCTATCTGCGTCTAAATTTTCAGGTCACGCGGCGCAGAAATGCAATCGTCCGGGGGTCCTGCGGGCTTTCCAGTAACTGTGCGGGCGGGCCCTGCTCTACGATCTTACCGTCCGCCATAAAGATGATCCGGTCTGCGATCTCGCGGGCGAACTGCATTTCGTGGGTGACGATCAGCATCGTCTGCTGCCGCTCCGCCACGCGGCGCATCAGGTCCAGCACCTCTCCAACCCATTCCGGGTCAAGGGCAGAGGTCGGTTCGTCGAACAGCATCAGGTCCGCGTCCAACGCCATTGCGCGGCCAATGCCGACACGCTGTTGTTGACCGCCCGATAAGGCTGCTGGGTAGGCGTCTGCCTTATCAGCCAGACCCGTTTCGCGCAGCGTTTCTTCTGCGCGGGCATTCGCCGCTGACTTCGACTGGCCTTTGACCGTGATCAAGGCCTGCGTGATATTTTCTTTCGCTGTCTTGTTTGCGAACAAGGCATAGTTCTGGAATACGAAAGACGTCCGACGACGTAGTGCAAGGATCTGCGCCCGCGTGGCGCTATCGGCGTTTACTGACAGATCGCCGATCCGAATGCGGCCGCTGTCGGGGCGATCCAAAAAGTTCAAACACCGAAGCAGGGTGGATTTACCTGTGCCAGATGGACCGATGATGACGACCCTTTCCCCCGGCGCTATGTCGAGCGAAATGTCCTCTAGAACTGCAGTTTTCCCAAAGGACTTGGTCAGGCCAGAGATCGATATGCCAGCGGTAGAGGTCATCGTGCATGTGCCTTGTTCAGATAGACTTCGAGTTGCCGCTGCACAAAGGCTAATGCCTCTACCATGATCCAGTAGATCGCGGCCACGACAAGGAAGGCCTCGAAATACAAAAAGCTGCCAGCCGCCTCCTTCTGGGTTGCGCCCATCAGTTCTGTGACGCCAAGGGTGAAGGCCAGCGAAGTGCCTTTGATCATGTCGATGAAATAGTTCACCAAGGTCGGCGCTGCGACGCGGGCTGCTTGTGGAAGGATGATCTGCACCATCATCTGGCCCTGCGTCATGCCGACGGCCTGCGACGCCTCCCACTGGCTGCGGTCAACGCCAAGGATGGCCGCGCGAATACTTTCGGCCATGTAGGCGGAAAAGTGTAGTGTCAGTCCCATGATCGTGGCCGTAACGCCGTTGATATTGGCCAGAGAGGACATGACCTGTGGCAGTCCGTAATAGAATAGAAACAATTGCACCAGCAGCGGCGTGCCGCGAAAGAAGCTGATAAACAACCGCACGATCAGATCAAGGAAGGGGACGCGGAAAATCCGCTCTACCGCCATGACCGAAGCCAGCACCAATGCGCAGACCATGCCCACGAAGGCCATGAATAGCGTCAGTGGCACATAGCCCAGCAAGACGGGCACCAAAGACCACATATAATCCAGATCCAGTGCCCGCATCGGATTTACTCTGCGACCGTGATGTCAGTTTTGAACCACTTTTCCGAAATCTCGGTTAGGGTGCCGTTTTCCTTTAACGTCGTGATGGCCGCATCAACCTTGTCGCGCAGCGCGATGCCTTCATCGTCCGTACGGAAGGGCAGTGCGTTGCGGATTTCACTGAATGGCTTACCCCCAAGCGCCAGTGGCAGTGGGCTTTCTGCGATCAACTGGACCGACGAGACGCGATCCATCACAAAGGCGTCGACGCGTCCCAAGGCCGTATCCTGTGCAATGTTGCTTTCGTAAGTGCGGATGTCGATCTTTGACGCGTTGGGCAGCTCGCTTAACAACTGCTCAAAGTTTGACCCAAGGTTCACGGCGACGGTCTTTCCGCTTAGGTCGTCGATGCTGGTGATCGAACTCTCGTTGCCCTTCTTCACGACGACTTGCGCCCCGTCAAAGACGTATGGCTGTGAAAAGGCGAACTTTGCCTCACGCTCTGGCGTGATGGTGATCTGGTTTGCGATCGTGTCGATGCGGCCCGATTCCAGCGCACCAATCAGCCCGGAAAAGGACATAGTGACGAAATTGACCTCGTCCCCGGTTTCGGCGGCGATTGCATTCATGAAATCGACCTCGAAGCCCTGCAATTCGTCCAGCTTGACGAAAGTGAAAGGGAAATATCCGCCTGACATGCCCACATTGATGGTGTCGGCTTGCGCTGCGCCGAATGTGGTTGCCATGGCGAAGGCTGCGATTGCGAGTGATTTGGTCATGGGT
Organism: Loktanella sp.; assembly: GCA_024635625.1. GTDB lineage: Bacteria > Pseudomonadota > Alphaproteobacteria > Rhodobacterales > Rhodobacteraceae > Loktanella. The sequence continues at coordinate 22,800 of JAGXIQ010000035.1, forward strand.
AGCCCCGTGCATCAGGTGTTCATTGGGGCAGCAGGTAACATGCTGCCAGCTTGCTTCAATATCCGCCAACGACTCAAGTCTGCACTGACGGGATTGTGGGTGTCATTGGAATATTGTTCCATGAATGACCGCTATGGAAGAACAGATTATTTACGCTGGCGCCGATCTTTAACGTCACTTGGACTAAGTAGACTTTGCGCCATGCCATCGCTGCGCGATGCGCATACCAGTTATGTGGGTTTCTTTGTTTAACTCTGTATCACAGGACTACGTCTTGCCGCGTCACAGGGTCGTAGAACCAGCGCGATAGACTGCCTCTGCTCCGCGGCTCGCCACATGGAAGCGGGTGCCAATATGGCCCGCGCAGGAGAAGCCAGTGTCATATCCAATCTCTCAAAACCCTGCCGGACCCACGCTAGTGGCTTTCGCTGGTTTGATTGCGGCGATTACCGCCGGTTATGCATATTTGACGCCATTGACCGGCGTGAACGATACGGCTGGCCCGCTGCTGGTTATTGCCGCCGGATTGGCGCTGATCGCGGGTGGTTTGTTGCTACGCGCGGTCTCTGGCCGCGGGGTTCGGATGACGCTGCGGGTTTTGGTTCTTTTGGCTCTGGTCGGCACCTGCTTTGCAGGATTGCTGCTGCACCAATGATGGATCATCGCTGCGGCGGCGGTGGGCCTTGTGGGCCTGATCCTTAATTTCGCCCGCCCCCCGTACAAAGGCTGAATGATCTCATGAAACGCTCACTCATTTTTACACTCACGCTTGCCGCATTTTGCGCCAATGGTGCAGGCCCAAAATGCAGACGCGCGCTGGGATGGCTTTCATGGCCAGTAGAACGCGCAAAAGTATTCGCCCCTGACGCAAATCACTGCCGACAACGTCGATCAGTTGGAAAAAGTCTGGGGTTACCACACCGGCGACGTGTCCGATGGCAAAGGTGATTTGCCCGCGACGGTCTTGTCTGCCACGCCAATTATCGCCAACGATACGATGTATATTGGCACACCGTTCTATCGCATCCTTGCACTTGATCCGGCAACCGGTGCCGAAAAGTGGGCGTTCGATACCCAGTCTGAACTTGCTGCACTGACCCAACTCGCGTTGAAAAACAGGGGTGTGTCCTATTGGGAAGACGTCGCACCGACAGGCGATATCTGTGATAAGACTGTCTACATCGGTACGATGGACGCACGCCTATTTGCCGTGGACGCCGACACGGGTCAGCGATGTCCAGAATTCGCGGACAACGGTGTTTTGGATGTGAACCAATAGAACACCACAAACGACCGTTGGCCCCTGTCCCTGCTGCAACCGCCCACGATGGACGGCGACCTTCTGATCCTTGGCTGGGCAGGCAAGGACTGGGAATTTACTCAAGCGTCGCCGGGATCGGTCTCTGCCATCGACGTCCGCACTGGCGAGCTGGTTTGGACCTTCGAAACCCTGCCAGTCACGATGCGCGGCAAAAGTGGTACCGCTAATGTCTGGACTGCCATGTCAGCCGACGTGGACCGGGGGCTAGTCTATCTGCCGGTTTCCTCGCCCTCGCCAAACTACTGGGGCGGCAACCGGGCTGAAGATGCGCCTTATGCCACCTCAACGACCGCGCTGGATATCAAGACTGGAGAGGTCGTCTGGTCCCGTCAATGGGTCCATCACGATATCTGGGACTATGACATCAACGCGCCGCCAACGCTGATGGATATCACGGTGGACGGCGAAACTATTCCAGCGCTGATGCAATCGACCAAGCAGGGCTTCCTTTTCGTCGTGAACCGCGAAACCGGAGAGGACGTCTGGCCGATCGAAGAGTGTCCAGTGCCACAAGGCGACGGCACCGTCGACGGCGAGGTTTATGCCGCGACCCAGCCCTTTCCCACTATGCCAAAGCCACCTTTGGATCAGGCCGCCAAACCAAAGGTCTGGAATGTCGCCGATCTTGTGGGCTTCGGTTCATGTTCCAAGTTGTGGGATAATATGGGGTACGAGGGGATGTATACCCCGCCGACGACTGCCGGTGCTGGCGCGCTGACCTATCCTGATAGTTCGGGTGGCGTGCAATGGGGCGGTGTAGCGTTCGAGCCGGACAAGCGGATCGCTGTCGTGAATACCTCGCACCTCGTGCAATACGTCAAGCTTTACGACCGTACGGCCTATAATAATGCAAACAGCGGATCCGGCAACGAAAGAGGGTTTTCGCCTCAGGTCGGCTCTCCTTACGGCATGCAGCTAGAGGTGGCGCGCAATTGGTTGGGCATGCCTTGCTGGGTGCCACCTTACGGCGAATTGGTCGCGCTGGATATGCATACCCGAGAGGTCAAGTGGCGCAAGCCGGTTGGCGCGTCACAGCAATATGGGTTCTTTATGCCCGAAAGCTGGGGCTCGCCCACGATCGGTGGCCCGGCCGTGACTGCAGGCGGTGTGATCTTTATCGGCGCGTCAATGGATGCCAAAGTGCGGGCCTACTCTCTTGAAACGGGAGAAGAGTTATGGGCTGATCAAGCCATGGCGCCTGCTGTCGCGAACCCCGCAATCTACGAATATGAAGGACGTGAATTCGCGGCATTCGTGGCGGGTGGCAATTCGATCCTGAAGAATCAGGTGGGCGACCAAATCGCGGTCTATGCTCTGCCGCAAGAGTAGGTCAGGCTGAATTCTGGTCTGATGACGCGCCGGATCGGAAAGGGCGGCGCGTCGCTGTTTTTTAGCAGTGTTCTGTTCCAGCCGAACCTTCGCCTCAACGTCCGTTGGTCACACGGTGACGAGGTGATTGTCCCATGCCCGGTCAAAGCGGCTGTGCCAAGCTGGCATGTCGTCCTGCATCGCAAGGAACGTGCCGAACCCGTCGGTCAGAAACAGCATCTTGCCGTCACTGGCCAAACCGCAGACGTCGGGGCGTATGATCTCTCGGATGAATTGCCCGGCTGTGTCGAAAACCTGCGCGCGACCGCCCTTGGGCGATGAAATGGCGACTTGCGTGCCGCCGTCAAAGAACGCGACTGATCCAGCATAACCCTGCATCGCAGCGTGCCCATCGGCATTTGCCATCGCCAGCACCGGGGCGTTGTCGCCTAACTGATGTAGCCCCAATAGGGCGGGCGCGGTTGTCACGTCACCTTCCCATTGCATCGCAAAGGCGACGTGCCCGGCGTCATTCACCGACAGATGCCGGATAGAGGCCTGATGCTGTGCGGCAGGCAGTGTCACGGTTTGCAGGACAGTTCCGTTCGGTGAAAGATAGGTCAGGTTCGGGGCCATCGTGTCTAGGTTCAGTTTTTCACGATCGCCCGCCCCGGTTCTGATACCACCGTTTGCGACGACCAACGTGTCGGTGCCCGGCAAACGGATAATTTCATGCGGGCCGATCCCGGCAGAGGCGATTTCTCCGACGCGGGTATAGCCGTCGGGCCGTGACCAAATGCCGATCCGGCCTTCGCCAGTTTCGGCCACCACTTCGGAGGTGAAGAGCTGTGTGCCATCACTTGAAAACACACCATGACCATTAAATTCACGACCCGGTTGGGTGGACAACCGCGTGGTCACAGATCCGGTGGCGCCGTTTATCACCAGCGCATAGGTGCCGGGTCTGCGCGCAAACGCCACAACTTCTGGTGCGGTGGGATGTGCTGCCCCGGCGTGGCCGCGCGCGGGTAGGGGGACGCGAAAGGTCTGCACACCGTCACGCGTCAGGCCAAAAACAGCAAAGCCCCCGTCAGGCTCTTTTGCTGCTGCTAGAAAGGCGGGGTTGCCTGCGTCCGCCCAACTCAGGCGGGGCAGGGCACCAGCAGCAAGCAGGCTGCCCAGAAACGCGCGGCGGGTCGTCATGGTATCAGTCTCCGTCGAGCGAATTCAGGCCCATGCTTATGTCCAGCGTGGCACTTAGTTCGTTATGGGTATCGGCGCGCAACGCAATCAGGGCCGTTTGTAAGGTTTCCAACTTGAACCGTCCTGTGGAATCTTCGACGCCCGAAAAGTCGGGGTCATCCAGCGTGGCAGCCATTTCCTGCGCGCGAGCAAAGTCGCGGTAGGTGGCGGGGGCTTCGGCCGCGTCTGGCACCATTGCGCGGATTAGGTTGGCGTGGGCGGCCAACGACAGTTCCAGATTGCGCTGCGATCGATCTGACACGCGTCCTTCGGCGCGTTTAGGGCGGGGGCGGTCGAAGGTCCCCATCGGCAGGCCCAACCGTTCGTCAATATCGAACTGCATACTGGTCAGCAGTGCCGTAAATACGACTTGTCGCGTTTCACTGGCGTCCAGAAAGCGGGCGTTCCGCTTGGTGCCCGCCGTGCGCATAACAGTGACAAAATCCGACTCCCACGCATCGCGGACGGTTTCGGCGGATTGCGCTAGATCCTGCGTCATTGCACGAACAAGTACGCAGCCCGGATCTCCGTCGCCGTAGGTGTTGAAGTCGGGATCGAACAGCATCGCCTCGACCGCATAAAGGCCGCGGGCCGAGATGGGCTGCGCTGGAAAGGTGTCAGCGTTTTCAAGCACCGGGTCTTGCCCTGTCAGGATGCGTGACAATGCGCGGGGGCGGTGGCCATCGGTGTCTGGCCAGAAGGCGATCGCCTGGCGCCGGCTACCCTGTTCCAGCGGGCCAAACCATAGGTCCTGTACGCCCAGCCAAGCATCCATCGCGTCGTTCCACGCTCCGCGTAGTTCCGCGTTGTTCGGCGTGCAGTCCGCGATAGCGGCAATGGCAAGTTCAGCCGTCGTTGCGGCGAAGGTTTCGACGTTTGGCATTACAAACTGATTCAAAACGCGATCAACAGCATCGTCGGCGTTGGCCTGCAGGGGCAGGATAAGAAGGGCTAGCAATGTCAGGCGCATGTCACAGGCTTTCCAGATAGGCGATCAGGGCGTCGCGGTCGTCTTTGGGTAGGTCCACAATTGTGTTACGTGCTGCCTTGGCCTCGCCTCCGTGCCATAAGATTGCCTCCATCAGGGTCTGGGCGCGTCCGTCGTGCAGGAATGTGGCGTGGCCAATGACCTGTTCCGTTAGACCGATACCCCAAAGTGGGGCGGTGCGCCATTCGGTGCCCGTAGCGCGGCCTTCGGGGCGGTGATCGGCCAGCCCTTCGCCCATGTCATGCAACAACATATCGGTATAGGGCCAGATCAACTGAAAGCTTTGTGCGCTATCATCTGCATCGCGGCCTGTTACGAATTTTGGCGTGTGGCAGGATGTGCAGCCAGCATCATAGAAAACTTCCTTGCCCCGCAGAACCTGCGGCGCCGCCAAATCTCGACGCTCTGGTACGCCCAGATTGCGGGCGTAGAAAGTGACAAGGTCAAGGCTATCTGCACTTACTTCGACGCCCGTTTCGGGATCTGCACCAGAAGGTGCAGCGCGGCAGGCGGCCTGGGCTATTGTGCAGTCACCAGCCGAGTCGGTGTCTAGGGGGCTGGATAGCCCCATATCACTGGCGAAGGCCGCAGCAGATTGTTCACGCACGCTGGGCATGCCAGCTTTGTGGCCAAAACGGCCCAGCATTGGCACACCGAATTCGGCAGAAATAACCATGTTCGCCCTGCCGGAAATGCCATCGCCGTCGGCATCATCAGGGTCCGCATTGGCCAGAATATCTGCGACAGGGATCGATTCCAGTAAACCCAGACCAATCATCTGTTGCGCAACACGCGGCGAGGTCATCAGATCAGAAGACACCGGACCGTAGGCCGGATTAGTAATGCTGTAATATGGATCACGCAGGTTCACGACCTCTCCGCCCGACAGCGTCACGGGGCGGTCTGTGTATTCTGTTTGTATCCGCGCCTCGGCAGGGATGCCGGGTAGGCTGAAAGATTGGAGTTGGCCACCGTAAACCGGGTCCGGTGTAGTGGCGATCCAGTCGGCGATCTCGGCCATTTCGGATGACACGTCTGTTGGCACAGACAAACGCAAGAACAATGAAACCGGCGCTTCCTTTGCATCCATCGGGGGTCTGCCACGTCCGTCTTTGACGTGACAGGCCTGACAGGCGCCGGCGTTCAACAGCGGTCCCAGACCATCAGAGGCGGCGGTGGATGCGGGGGCCGAAACCCAGTTGCGGGTGAATAGTCCGTTGCCAAGGTTGAAGGTCATACGCCCTTCCAGCCTGATATTGGCCGAAGGGTCAGAGAAGGCGTCGGCGGTCGATCTGGCCCGTACGGTAGCAGCACCAGCGGGTTTCTCCTCGAACCGTTCGGGGGCAGAAAAGTCAGTAGTGGAGGCCGTTGCTTTTGCAATCCGTGCGGCCTCTTCTGCTGTGCGCGGCAGCATCGGCACCTGCAGGTCAGATAGCGGTGCGGCCGCAGTCCCGGTTGGGATCGCGGCCATAAGCGCAAAAAGGGGAAGAGCCACTGGGCCGGCACGATGGCCGACCCATTTGCGAAAAAGCGATGTCATTGAAACACGTCACCGCCAGCTTCGAGTGTCTCGTCGCCTTCGACGACCACGCCCGCGACGTTCAGCGCCCGAGAGACACGCTCGATCGAGCGCGACTGTTCCACCAATCCGTCGATCAGCGGGTTAATCAAGGCTTCGCCTTCGGTATTTCCGACCTGCAACATCATATCGTAGTTCATGCCGTCTGCCTGTGCCGCTCGCAAGCCATCTGCAGTCGCGAGCGTTGTTGCCATTTGCTCGGTCAAGGTTTCTGCCAATTTTGCATTCGCCGTTGCCACGACATCACGCAGCGCGGGCCCTGAAACAACAGAACCGTCCGTCCGCGTGTAGCTGCCAAGGTAGACGTTCTGCATCCCAAGCACGTCGTGGTAGTGGCTGCTGGGGGTGTTGTCTGAAAAGCAGTCATGCTCTTCTTCGGGATCGTGCAGGATCAAGCCCAGTTTGACGCGCTGACCAGCCATTTCGCCATAAGACAGGTTGCCGATACCGGTTAGCATCGCCGCGATTCCAGCCTGTGGATCGGCGGTCAGTGCCGTGCGTGCCGCGCCGTCAGTGTCCCATTGATCGACCATAAAACGAAGGTCGTCGACGAGTAGATCGGTCGCGACGTTTAGATAGGTCGCACGGCGATCGCAGTTATCGTTCGTGCAATCGTCGCCTTTTGCAAAGTCAGTATAAGGACGTTGGCCAGCGATGGGCGCGTCGCTAATCAAATCTTGCCCCCACAACAGGAATTCGATGGCGTGGTAGCCGGTGGCGACGTTGGCTTCGCTGCCGTCGGCTTCTTGCAGGATATCGGACAGCAGCGCAGGCGTAATGTCGGTGGCATCGACGTCCTGCCCGGAAAGGGTGAACCGAGGCGTCGCAATAACGTTCAACTGGGCGAATTCATTTTCACCAGTGCCAAAATAACCTGGTGCGACGACGTCAATCAGGCCTTCGTCCAGCGGCCACGCGTTCACTTTACCCTCCCAATCGTCGACGATTGGGTTTCCGAAACGGAAAACCTCTGTCTGCATGTAGGGATCGCGAGCCTTGAGCCACGCGGTACGAGCCGCGTTTAGCGTCTCTTCGGACGGGGCATCGGTTAGGGTCGCAATCGCATCCTTCAGGGACAGTGCGGTGGACAGGCTGTCCTCATATGTCGTCTCGGCGATATCAGCGTAGTTTGACACGACATCGGCCATCCGGTCATCGGCCACGGCAGACGTCGCCACCCCCGCGACTGTCATCAAAGTGATACTTGCGAGTTTCATACCGGGGGTGTCCTTGGAATCGAAATTTGTGATGCGCTTAAGTAGACAAAATTAGTCAGGTAAATAAACCCGACAAATTTACTTTTTGACGCGGTTCCAAGCTAATGCCGATGGTTTCAATACTGGGCAAAGTAGGTCAGGTGCCCCCCTGCGAACAAGGTTAGACACCAATTTTGCTATTTAGGTCCGGTGTGAGTGTAGGGACTGGTGGGGTAGTGCCACCCGCCAAAAAATCAGATTTTCAAAAGCCTGCGCGCGTTATCCTTCAGGATTTTCGGGATCACGTGCGGTTTCATATCCAGCTTTTCGAAGTCCGCCAGCCAACGGTCCGGCGTGATCGCGGGCCAGTCAGACCCGAACAGCATCTTGTCCTGCAAAATAGAGTTGCAGTACTGCACAAGGATCGGCGGGAAGTATTTGGGCGACCACCCAGATAGGTCGATATAAACGTTAGGTTTATGTTGGGCGACGGCCAAGGCTTCTTCCTGCCAAGGAAAGCTGGGATGTGCGGCGATAATCGGCATGTCGGGGAAGTCGACGGCCAGATCATCAAGGTGCATCGGGTTAGAGTACTTCAACCGCATTCCCATGCCGCCTCGCATACCCGACCCCACGCCCGTCTGTCCGGTGTGAAACAATGTAATAGCCCCTTCGTCGGCAATCGCCTCAATCAGGGGATAGGCGCTGCGGTCGTTGGGGTAGAAGCCCTGCATCGTTGGGTGAAACTTGAACCCCTTTACGCCGAAATCGCGGACCAGACGCCTTGCCTCGCGCGCCCCGGCGCGACCCTTGGCTGGATCAATAGAGGCGAAAGGGATCATGATGTCGTCGTTTTCGGCCGCGATGCGGGCGACTTCTTCGTTGGAATAACGGCGAAAACCGGTTTCACGTTCGGCATCGACCGGGAAGATAACGCAGGCGATCTGGCGCTCGCGGTAATAGTCGGCGGTTTGCTGGACGGAAGGCAGCATACCTTCGACCCCGGCGGGATTCTTAAAGTACTTCGCCATACCCGCCTGAAATTCATCGTAACCGTCGTCGCGCGTGCCGCAGCATGGCTCTTCTGCGTGGACGTGAAAGTCGATGGCTTTGATGTTGTCTAGGTTCATGTCGTCTCCTTCGGCGTAAAGCCGCAGTATTTCATCAGCAACTTGGCCAATTGCCGCGATTCATCCGGTGTCAGGTCACTGTCATGATAGTCGTTGACCCCAAAAAAGTGCGCCTGCTGGTCCAGCACGAAAGCCTGACCTTTTTCCGTCAGTTGTAGATGCACCGACCTGCGGTCCGCGTCGGGAACGTGACGGGCGACCATGCTGGACTCTTCCAGCCGCCGGATCGTTTTTGTCATATGCGCGGGCTTAATGTTCAGTGTCTGCGCCAATCGCCCCTGCCGGATACCTGGGTTCAGGTGGATGACCCAAAGGATCGAAAATTCGCCGGGTCGCAGATTGGTTTCGCCGAAGCGTTTGTAAAATTTGTCGAACCCGCGCAGCTGGGCAATCCGCATCAGGAAGCCGAGAGAATGAGCGAGCGCGCCAACGTTCACATGCTTGTCGTCTGCCAGCAGGGGTGCCTCTGCCTGATCAGTCATCACGTCTGCCCCGGTGCCTTAACCTTGCCTTTTCCACGCTGAAGGAAATCGTTAAGGCGGGCCTCTGCCTCTGGTGTCGTGGCGGCAAATGACGAAACAAAACTTTCAACGAAAAGCCCGTCGTCAGCGGCCATTTGGTTAATGCGCGGCAGGGCATTGATCACGGCATAATTCGAAAAGCTAGAGTTCGTCGCTGCCTGTTCTGCAAGCTCTATTGCGGTCTCTAATGCTTCACCTTTGGGGACGACGTATTGCACCATGTTCCAACGTTCGCCCAATGTGGCATCAACGGATCGGCCAGTCAGCATCATGTCGGCCATCCGTGCAACACCCGTCAGCCGCGCGATCCGGACTGATCCCCCACCGCCGACAAAGATGCCGCGCTGGCCTTCCGGCAGGGCAAAAAATGTGCTTTCGTCCGCGATGCGAACCTGCGTCGCCGCCGCAAGTTCAAGGCCACCACCCACCACCGCGCCGTGCAGGGCGGCGAACCACGGGATCGGGCCAAATTCGATCTGGGAAAAAACCTCGTGCCAACGGCGACTGTTCTGGACGCCTTCCATCGGCGATTTCTTGACGTGCTCGCCCAGATCCAGCCCAGCGCAAAAATGGGGGCCATGCCCGAATAGCACGGCGGCCCGGGCGGTATCGCGGGCGCGGCGTACGTTCACCTCAATCTCGTTCACGAAACGGTCGCTAATCGCGTTACGCTTTGCGGGGCGGTTAAGGCCGACGAGGGCCACATCGCCGCGCATTTCGAATGTTACAAGCTGTGTGTCGTTATGGTCGCTCACGTCGTTTTGTCCTTCGATAATCAAAAGCATCCTATGGTCAAAAATTTTCCTTGGAAACTATTTTCTTGTAACTAATACTGCCCAAAGCGGAGGAGTAACGATGACCGAGATGAACGACATCCCTATGCGCGATGTGGCCTTATGGCAGCCAGAGGTGGCGATGGAAGAACGCGCCGATGGCACAGTTCTGATCTGGCGCAAGGATCCGCTGGGCGCCTATCCTGATCGACTGTCAGACCGGATTCTTAACTGGGGCAAGATACGCCCCGATCACACATGGATGGCCGAACGGAACGTCGACGGTGATTGGGTTAAGATCGATTACGCGACTTTGGCCGATCTTATGCCGCGCGTCGGGACGGCTTTGTTGGATCACGGTCTGACCGTGGATCGGCCGTTGCTGATCCTGTCGGGGAATTCGACGGGCCACGCCATCGCAGCCTTGTCTGCGCAATATGTTGGTGTCCCTTCTGCGGCCGTGGCCCCGGTCTATGCATTGGTCAGTGCCGATTTTGCAAAGTTGCGCAGCATCGCAGCACAGATCACCCCCGGTGCGATATTCGTAGAAAATGCCACCCTTTACGCCAAAGCGATTACGTCGGTCTTTGACCCAGATATTCCCGTCTTTGCGGTCACAGGGACGCTGCCCGACCGTGCCGTTTTGCCATGGGCGCACGTCATGGCGACCCCGCCCGCGCAAAAGGCAAATGACGCAATGTTGGCAACTGGTCCGGATACCGTGGCGAAGTTCATGTTTACGTCTGGTACGACGGGGTCGCCAAAGGCGGTCATTCAGACCCAGCGAATGCTGTGTGCGAACCAACAGATGGTGTTGAATTGCTACGCCTACATGCGGGATGAACCGCCAGTCGTCGTCGATTGGGCGCCGTGGAACCATGTCGCGTCTGGCAGCAAAGTATTCAACATGGTGCTTTACAATGGCGGAACCTACTACATCGACGCTGGCAAGCCGACGCCTGATGGCATGAAGGACACGATACGTAACCTGCACGATATCTCTCCGACGTGGTATTTTAATGTGCCTGCGGGATACGAACGACTGGTCACAGAGATGGAACGCGATACCGCTCTGCGTGACGCGTTCTTTCGCCGCGTCAAAATGGTCTTCTATGCGGGCGCAGGACTGGCTGCGCATACATGGCAAAGGCTTGCGGCGTTGTCCGTGGCTGCCACGGGACAAAGGGTGCTGCTGGCGACGGGGCTAGGTGCGACTGAAACCGCGCCTTTCGCGCTGTTCTGCACCGAACCGCAGGACGCTCCCGGCAATTGCGGTATTCCCGCACAAGGGATCACGATGAAGCTGGTGCCAAATGGGACAAAGATGGAACTTCGACTGAAAGGCCCCAATGTGACACCCGGCTATTGGCGCGATCCCCAACGCACTGCAGAGGCTTTTGACGAAGAAGGCTTTTACCGCATGGGCGATGCGATGCGCTTTGCTTCGCCCGGTGATGCGGCACGAGGTTTCATCTTTGACGGCCGCACGGCCGAGAATTTTAAGCTGCGCACGGGCACATGGGTCGCAGTCGGGGCGTTGCGCGCGGCATTGGTTGACACGCTGGGCGGATTGATGCGCGACGCGGTTATTACGGGCGAAGATCGCGCCGAACTGGGCGCGCTATTGATCCCTTACCGTCCGGCGGTCGAGGCGTTGGTCGCGGGCGGTGCCGACATGGATGATGCCACGTTATTCACGCACCCCGCGCTGCGGAAACGGCTGACGGATGTGCTGAACGCCCATGCCGCACAGGCTACGGGATCGGCCAGCCAGTTCATGCGCGCGCTGATTTTGACGACCCCTCTATCTTTTGACGCTGGAAAGGTGACAGACAAGGGATCGGTCAACCAACGCGCTGTTCTGCACCATCGCGCCGACATGGTGGCGCGTCTGTACAGCGACGATAGCGCGGTGATCAACTTGCGTCCGCCGTCGCGGACCTGACCATCACGGGGATGATGACACGCATCATAGGTCGTCAGTCTAAATCATCGGCGTGTGATTGAAACGTCTGTGCGACCAACGCGCGGACCCATTTCAACATCTCTGAATGTTGCTTTTCGGCGGTCCAAACCAGCTGAAGGGGTAGTGTCACATCGACTGGGCAAGGGATAATCCGCAGCCGCTGTCCTACCTTTCGCGCCAGCGCCGCTGGCAGCGTAGCGACACGCTGAGAGCCGCGAACCAACTCCTCGATCCCGGCGGGGCTGGGAATGCGGATGCAGGCCCGCAGGTTGTGACCCATCTTTTCAAGCGCCGTCACATAATTTGACTTCCAGCGGCCACCGTAAGTCACAAGAATATGGTCCAGCGCCAGATAACGTTCCAATGTTAGCGGACCACCTGCGTCAGGATGAGCGGGGTCCAGTAGGCAGGCATAATTGTCCGTTGTCAGGGTGCGGGTGTAAAAGACCGCGTCTTCGCGCTGAAACGGACCTATCAGCAGGTCGGCTTCTCGGTTCAGCAACTTTTCATGACCATTGCCAGAGGCGTCGACGATTTCGATCTGCATGTAAGGGGCGTGCCGCGTTAGCGCCGCCGCGATGCGCGGTACGATCAGCATGCGTTCGTAATAATTGCAGGCGACCACCAATCGTTCCGTCGTCGTGGCAGGGTCGAACCGACCAGCAGCGCGCAGGTCTTGAAATTCCCCAAGGAATCTTTCGGCAAATGCAATGACCATGTCGCAGCGATCGGTCGGCAGGGTCTGCCCCGCGACTCGCACGAACAGTGGATCGTCAAATGCGTGCCGCAACTTGTCGACACCGTAGCTGACAACCGACTGGCTCACGTCAAGCGCTTCTGCTGCACGGGTGAAAGAGCGTTCGCGTGTGACCGTTATCAACAGTTCAAACGCCCACAAATCAAGGTTGAACAAATTATTCTGGCTCATAGGTTACACTACGATCTGGAAATCAGATGGCAATCATCGGCTGGATGCTATTTTAAGATGCAGCCGCGCGCTTTAGCGTGTTCCGATACCTTGGGAGGGGGAAATGAAGATGCCACTGGCACCTGTGAATACGACCGTGGGTATGGATGAACTTACGCTCGATCCCTACCCGATCTATCGCCAGATGCGGGCTGATACGCCGGTTGTTCGTGTGAAAGGTGTCAAACGGACATTTCTGACTAAAGCGGCTCATACCCGGATGGTTAAGGACAAGCCGGAGCTTTTCAGCTCTGACGATCCGAACACACCGATGCAGCCTGCCTTTCAGGCGCATACGCTGATGCGCAAGGACGGCGAAGAACACCGGCGCGAGCGGATGGCCATGCATATGGCCTATAGCCCTAAGGCCATCCAGCAAAACTGGGCCCAACTTTACCGCGACATTACAGATGAATATCTATCACGCCTCCCTAGGGGAGAGACGGTGGATCTGTTCAGCACGTTGTGCGGTCCAGTCTCTGCCGCGATCCTGACGCATATCCTTGGTCTTGACGGCGCGACGGATGCGCAAATGATGCGTTGGTCGCAAGAATTGATCGATGGGGCCGGAAATTTCGCGTGGCGGCCTGATCTGTTCGCAATTACGGACCGCGCCAACGCCGAGATGGACGCCCATTTCGACAGTCTAATCGACTATCACAAGACGAACCCAAACGCTTCGGCCCTGTCTTTGATGGTGAATGCTGAAAACCCGATTCCCAAAAGTCAAATATTCGCGAATATCAAGATCGCCATTGGCGGTGGTATCAACGAGCCCCGCGACGCTTTGGCGACCATTGTCTACGGCCTGCTGACAAATCCGGACCAGTTGGAAGAAGTGCAGCGACAAGAGGCTTGGGGTGCCGCGTTTGAGGAAGGGGTGCGCTGGGTCGCCCCCATTCAAGTCTCATCTCGGTTGGTGCTGGAGGATACAGAGATCGGGGGGTGCGACATTCCCAAGGGCGACACGGTCATGACAATTCAAGCCTCTGCCAATCGTGACGAGGATCTGTTCGAAAACGGCGAAGAATTTCTAGTCTTCCGGGGCAAGAATTCACATCAGGCCTTTGGCAGCGGTCCGCACCATTGTGCCGGTGCCCATGTCGCGCGCCGCACGGTCGGCGAGATCATGTTACCAGCGCTGTTTGATCGCTTTCCCAATATGGCACTTCCGGACCCGGCGGTTGTTCAATGGCGCGGTTTCGGATTTCGTGGGCCACTTAATTTGCCAGTCACGCTGCAGTGACAGTGTCATATAATAGAAGCAGCGGGCACCAGCTTTGCATTTGTCTGCACCGCCGACAAAAAGGGGTCCCCGCATGACGACTGACAAAATAATCCTGATCCCTGGCCTAATGTCGGACCGCACTGTCTGGGCACCGATCCTAGACCAATTGGGTCCGGATGCTGTCGTGGCCGATCTGACGTCGCAAGACGACTTGACCGATATGGCGCGCGATTGTCTTGCCTTGTCCGACGGCCCCTTGCGGGTCGCCGGGCATTCGATGGGCGCGCGCGTCGCGCTAGAAATGGCGCGTCTGGCCCCGAACAGGATCGCACGGCTGGCGTTGCTGGATACTGGCACCCATCCGCTGGCAGCGGGTGAACGGGATACGCGGGATAAGATGGTGGCCTTGGGGTATGCGCAGGGCATGCAGGCTTTGTGCGACCGCTGGCTGCCCGGCATGGTTCATCCTGATCGACATAGCGATACCAATCTGATGGGCGCATTGAACGCAATGGTCATGCGACAATCGCCGGATAGCCATGCCCGCCAGATTACAGCCCTTATTCATCGCCCCGATGCCGCCATCTATTTGCTTAGCATCACCTGCCCCGTGCTGGTCATGGTCGGCCGCCATGACACCTTTAGCCCGGTGTCGCAGCACGAGGATATGGTGGCCCTTCTGCCCGACGCACGCCTTGTCGTAATTGAGGAGGCCGGCCATTTCGCCCCGCTCGAACGACCCAAGGCCACAGCAGACGCGTTTGTCCCCTTTGTGACGGGTGACAGCATTTCATAGGGCTACCGACGATATCCCGCGCCGCAACACATCAAGTTTCCGATGCCAAAGGTGACGAATTTTCTGTTGCAGGAGTGGACATCTGCCTGATCGCCTGCTTGTTTCGCGCCGAAAGGTAGCCGGTCGTCGGCGGCCTTTGCGAACAGTGTCACAAGAGGTTTCATCATGGATCGCCGTTCTTTCATTCGCACCGGCGCTTTGGGTGCCGGTGCAGCCGCGCTCGCGGCGCCCGCCGTTGCGCAGGGCAACACGACTTGGCGTATGGTCACGACGTGGCCAAAGAATTTCCCCGGCCTTGGTGTCGGTGCACAGCGACTGGCCGATCGCATCACTGCCGCCAGCGGTGGTCGTCTGACCATTCAAGTCTATTCCGCCGGTGAGCTGGTGCCGCCGCTGCAATCCCTTGATGCCGTCATCGATGGCACCGCCGAGATGAGCCATGGTGCCGCCTATTACTGGCAGAACAAGTCCCCCGCATTGTCGTTTTTCACCGGCGTACCCTACGGTATGACCGCGAACGAACTGGCAGCTTGGGTCCGTTTTATGGGCGGCCAAGAAATCTGGGACGAGGTCTATGACCAGTTCGGCGTACAGGGCTTTTTGTCCGGTAACACCGGGACGCAGGCAGGTGGCTGGTTCAAAAACGAGTTGACTGGCGTCGACAGCGTCAACGGCCTGCGGTTCCGCACGCCGGGTCTGGGCGGGCAAGTCTGGGAAAAGCTGGGTGCGACCGTGACCAATATGGCCGCTGGCGAAATCTTTCAGGCGCTGCAGTCTGGCACGCTGGACGCTGCGGAATTTGTTGGGCCTTACAACGACCTCGCGCTCGGCTTTTACCAAGTCTGCAAAAACTACTATTTCCCAAGTTTCGTCGAACCGGGTCTTGCGACCGAACTGGTGGTCGACAAGGCCAAGTATCAGGCTTTGCCAGAGGACTTGCAGGCCATCATCCGCGACTGTTCGCAGGCGGAATACGACATGGTCGCGTCCGACTTCTTTGCCAACGATCCGCGCGCGTTGCAAACGCTGGTGAACGATCATGGCGTGAACATCCGTCAATTCCCCGAAAGCATCCTTGAAGCCGGTGCCAAAGCGTCTTTGGAGGTGATGACAGACTTGCGCGATAGCGGTGATGCACTGGTCAAAAAGACGGCAGAAAGCTTTGTCGAGTCCCTCAACATTCTGCGCACGCGTACGCAGGACATCGACAGCCCGTTCGTGCAAGCGCGTCAAAAGTACCTGACAATCTGATCTTCGTCTGTTCAGACACCGAAAAGAGGCCCGGACGCATGTCCGGGCCTCTTTTCGTTTGCAGGCCGTCGGCAGATGTTCAGCCAATCTGAAAGGCACGGCCTCTGACAGAAGGCGGCGCATTTCATTGTCTGACATCTAAATCAGTTTGAACCTCAGCCAGCGATCAGCCGCGGCAACCACGTCACGATGCCCGGAAACGCGAATAGGATTCCGATGGCAATGATCTGCAGGATGACGAAGGGTATGATCCCCTTATAGATTGCAGAGGTCGGTAGGTCCGCAGGGGCCACGCCGCGCAGGTAGAATAGCGCAAACCCAAAAGGGGGCGTCAGGAACGAAGTCTGCAAGTTCACGCCCACAAGAACACCAAGCCAGACAGGGTCCACGTCCAGTGCCAACAAGACTGGCGCGGTGATCGGGATCACGATGAAGATGATCTCGAAGGTGTCCAGAATGAACCCCAGCAGGAACATGATGCCCATGACGACGGCAACGGCTGCAAGCGTGCCACCCGGCAGGTTCGACAAGAATTCGTGCACCAGATTATCGCCACCCATCAGGCGGAATACGACGGAAAACACCGAAGCTCCCAGTAGGATGACAAAGACCATAGAGGTGATAGTCGCAGTACTGATCGTCGTTTCGCGCAACACTGCGAAGGACAGGCGCCAGCGGAACGCAGCAAGCACCATCGCGCCGACGGCCCCGACAGAGGCCGCCTCGGTCGGCGTTGCAATTCCGCCAAGGATCGAACCCAGTACTGTCATGATTAACAGTAGCGGCGGCACGAGTGCTACCATGATGTCACGGCCCAGCGTCGCATGTTCCTCTGGTGAAACCGGTGTGGCGGGCAGGGCCGCCGGATCGACGATGGCCTTGAATATCGTATAGCCCAAGTACAGGCTGACCAGCAGGATACCGGGCAGCAGGGCCCCCGCGAACAGGTCGCCGACCGATACAGGCACCGGGGCGAAGTTGCCCTTGGCCATTTGCACCTGAGAGTTAATGCCCGACAGCATGTCGCCCATAAAGATTAACACCGTCGATGGCGGAATGATCTGCCCTAGCGTGCCCGACGCACAGATAACGCCAGTCGCGATTTTGGGATCATAGCCTGCGCGCAACATCGCGGGCAGAGAAATCAGGCCCATCGTGACCACTGTCGCACCCACAACACCAGTGGACGCCGCCAGCATTGCACCGACAAGGATGACAGAGATTCCAAGCCCACCGCGCAGGTTGCCAAACAGCTTTCCCATTGTCAGCAGTAACTGTTCAGCGATCTGTGACCGCTCCAACATGACGCCCATAAAGATGAACAGCGGCACCGCGACCAGCACCTCGTTCGTCATGAAACCGATATAGCGGTTCGGTAGCGCGCCAAAGTTTGACGGATCAAATACGCCAAAAGCCATCCCCAGCGCGCCGAACCCCAGACTGACGCCTGCAAGCGAAAAGGCGACCGGAAAGCCCAGCAGCAGAAAACCGATGATGCCAAAGAACATCAGGCCGGCGAAGATTTCGCCCAGTGTGACCGGATCCATCAGTGCAGTCCTTCGATTGCTTCACCTGCGGCGTCCGCAAGTTTAAGGGGGTAAGCCATCATCGGTGGCACCAAATCGGCGCGTCCGGCCAGCACAAGGATTGACCTGCACAGCATTGCAATCCCTTGCAGGGCCAATAGGACGGTAAAAGTGATGATGAAGGTCTTGAGGATGTAAAGTCCCGGCATTCCGCCCACGTTTGCCGATGCCTCTCGATACGACCAAGCCCGCACGACGAAGGGCATCGAATAGCTATAAACGATCCAGCAAAATGGTAGCAAAAACAGGACGACGCCGACGAAATCGATGAAGGCGCGGGTTTTCATGCGCGCAGGACGGTAGAAAATGTCGACGCGCACGTGATCGTCTCGCAGAAGGGCAAAACCCGCCACAGCCATGAACATCGCGCCATTAAGCCAGATATACAGGTCCTGCAGCCATAGAAAGCTGGTAGAAAAAACGTAGCGCAGTACGACGACGGTAAAGCAGACCAGCACGATCCCTAAAGACAGCCATGAAAAAAACCGGCCGATAAACCAGTTCAGGCGACTAATCGCGCCAGCAATAGCGCCAAGACTTCGTAACATGGGTGGGCCGTCCTTCTCTCCGCAGGGCCGAGCCTGTGGTTTTGCACGTTTAATTTGTCCGCATTCCTTAAGCGATGGCGATGCGCCGTCAACCTATAGCCACCTGCTGCTGCAGGCAGAGATACCGTGAATTGTTGGGTCGGGAACGCGCGCAATCAAACCGGGCAGTGCTGCGGTCAATCGTCGTCCAGCAGGATGCGGGCGGCGTTGCCGCTGTCATCGTCATATTGGTCTGATCGTACGGACCAAATGAAACCCGCCAGCCCCAGACCGCCCAAAATAAGGGAAATCGGGATCAGGATGACGAGGATATTCACTGCACGCCCCGCATACGCTGCGCATTCAGCAGAACCGTCAGGGACGAAGCGGACATTGCCAGCGCCGCCGCCAGCGGCGTTGCATGTCCCGCAAGCGCCACAGGAATTGCGATGGCGTTATAGGCCGCAGCAATGGCAAAATTTTGCCGCGACAGGCGGCGGGTGGCGCGGGCGACACGCAAGATAAGCGGTAATACCGCGAAACTATCACGCAGGATAACGACGTCGGCAGCGCAGCGCGACGCTTCTAGCGCAGTAGCGGGCGCTATAGCAGCGTGGGCCTCTGCCATGGTGGCGGTATCGTTTAAACCGTCGCCAACCATCAGGACATGCCGCCCCGCGTCAGTCAGGATGCGCAAGCGGCGCAGTTTGTCCGAAGGGGTGGCGTCCCAGATCACCGGCAGCTTAAGTTGCTTTGCTAAGGCATTGGCAGGGCCCGCGCTGTCGCCGGTCATAATCTCGCAGGGCAGGTCAAGATTGGCCAGTGCATCTGTCACGCCCTCGCGCAGGGTCTCGGGCACTTCTAGGGGCTGCGTGGTGGCGTTGCCGATCCACAGCCCCAGCCCGGTGAAACCGGCGCCTAACCAAGGGCCACGCCCCAGTCGTACATCCATCCCGTCGTAGCGACCGCAGATACCTTGACCGGCAACCTCTGAAAGGTCGGTCACTGTTGCAGCGGTCGTGTTACCTAAGGCTGTCACCAATGCCCGCGACAAAGGGTGGTGGGAACTTTGGGCCAGCGCCAATGCAACACCGCGGTCCCGCGCTGTCAGGCTGTCTGGCACTACGACGGCGGGACGAGTGAGGGTGCCGGTCTTGTCGAACAGCACCATGTCGACCTCTGCCAGTCGTTCCAGTGCGGTCGCGTGTCGCACAAGGCAACCTGCCGCAAATAAGCGACTGACGGCAGCGGTCGACACCGCTGGCACCGCTAGGCCAAGGGCGCAGGGGCAGGTGATGATCAGCACGGCGATCGCAATATTCAAAGACAGGCGCAGATCGCCTGTGGCCCACCACCAGCTTAGGAAGGCAGCAAGCGCCAAACCGTGCACGGCGGGGGCATAGATTCGCGCTGCGCGGTCTGCGAGTGCGGTATAGCTATTTCGCGCGTGCTCTGCCGTTTCCACAAGCGCTGCCATGCGTCGCAAGGATGTATCCGCGCCGACACTGACCGCCCGCAGGCGAAGGGGGGCAGCAAGGTTGATCTCTCCAGCGTGGAGGGTGTCTCCGGTGGATAGGGTGACGGCCGCGCTTTCGCCTGTCAGAAAAGATCTGTCCATCAGCGCGTTTTGCGACAGCAGCACGCCATCTACTGGAATACGTGCGCCGGTCGGCACACTGACGATGTCGTCCACCTGCAGGTCCGCTACGGCAACCGTTTCGGACCGTTCGCCAGTCAGACGTTCCGCTGTGTGCTGTTCCAGTGCCGTCAATTCACGCGCAGCGGACCGGGCGGCGCTGCGCGTCCGGTGGTCTATATAGCGACCGATCAGCAAGAAAAATGTCAGCGACAATGCGGCGTCGAAATAGGCGTGAGTGCCGCCCTGAATCGTTTCGAACAGGGACATGGCAGAGGCCATCAGGATCGCGAGCGAAATTGGCACGTCCATGTTCAGCCGCCCGCCCCGCAGGGCTGCAAGAGCAGAAACAAAAAACGGCTGTCCCGCGTAGGCAACCGCTGGCAGCGCGATCGCGGCAGAAATCATGTGGAACATGTCGCGCGTCGCGCCCGCAGCACCGGACCAGACCGCGACGGACAAGAGCATCACATTCATCATGGCAAACCCAGCAACGGCAAGACGCGTCAGCAGGGCGCGCCCTTGATCGTCACGACGTGCCTCAAGCGAGGCAACGTCGAGGGGAAAGACCTCGAACCCCAAGTCCGTGACGGTTCCGATGACCGCGTCTGCATCGACAGATCCTGTGACCGATAAGCGCTTTAGCGACAGGTTCACACGCACGGTCGCAACACCGTTGAGGTGTGCCAGTCCACGTTCGATTTGGCCGATGCAAGCGGCACAATGCACGCCGGGGACAGAAAATTGCAGCGCTGGCCCGGATGCTGTTTCCAGCGCCATTGGGGCCGCGGCACAGGCGGGGCAGCCTGACATCATGGCAAAACCTTTACGACAATCCGCTGTTGAAACAGCGTGCCGTCGGTGCTGCGCGCCTTTACCCGCAGGTTCCAGTTGCCGGGTCCACCATCCACCGTGGCACGCAGGGCGTCACCATCGAAGGCAAAGTTTGGTGTCTGGTCCCGTGCCACACTCGTCGCACGGCCAAAAATTGCATCTTCAATCACGGGCGCGATGGGCTGGCCATCCTTTACGATGTGCAGCGCCAGCTGGTGGCCCTGCAACGTCGCGGAAACGTCCCAGCCAAGAGCGAGTTGCGCGTCGCGGTCAGCGTCAAATGTCTGGCTGGCGACGTAGGAATTATCGACCTCTAGCCCCGGAAAGGTATGCACAGCCTGATAGGCTAAAGTCAGGTTTACGGCGATGATGACGCCGAATGCCATGATGAAGCCGGTCAGCACGTGCCAGCCCTTAATTTCGCGGGTCATTGGACCCTCCCGTTGAAGGTTGTGGCACTGCTGGCACGGCTTTGTGTCGTCATATCCTCGACCCAAAGTCGCAGGGAGGTGCTGTGGGTTGTTGCTGCGGGGTCGCTGGGATTAGCGGTTACATAGACACGCTGCATGACCGTTGTGTCCGCAGGGACTGTCACGTTCAGCGCCGCGTCTGCCCCCTCGACATCAATTTGCAGTGGCGTATCTGCGGTCAGGCTCAGATTGAATTGCCGCACGTCACCTGACTTGTTGCGAAGTCGCACATCGTAGATGTTCCGCACCGCACCGTCAGATTGGACCACGTAGGTGGGATTGCGCACCGGGCTGACAGTCAGCTCGATTTCAGACCTGATAAACAGCGCATAGACGAGCCCTACACCGATGGCCGCCCACATCACCGTATAAATGATCGTTCGGGTGCGCAGGATGTGCTGCCAGATCGGGCGCGGCGGCTTGCCTGCACGCTCCGCCGGTTCATCCGACAGCGCCATGTAGTCGATTAGCCCGCGCGGCTTGCCGATGCGATCCATTACGTCGTCACAAGCATCAATGCAAAGGGCACAGGTGATGCATTCCATCTGTTGTCCGTCGCGAATGTCGATTCCCATCGGGCAAACGTTCACGCAGGCCATGCAGTCGATGCAATCACCTTTGGTGGCAACCGGGTCGGTACCGTTATGAAGGGCGTGCGCCAGATCGGGTACGCCGCTCGACCGATTGGCTTTGCCCTTACCGCGCGGCTCTCCCCTCCAGTCGCGGTAGGCGACGGTCAGGGTGTCGGGGTCCATCATCGCGGACTGGATGCGCGGCCAAGGGCACATGTATATGCAGACCTGTTCGCGCATAAAACCACCAAAAACGAAGGTCGTCGCTGTCAGGATTGCGATGGTGATGTAGGCGGCGGTGTGTGCCGATCCAGTCAGCAAATTACCAAGCAGCGTTGGTGCGTCGGTGAAATAAAAGACCCAAGCGCCGCCGGTCGCTAGCGCGATCCCCAGCCAGACCGTCCATTTGACACCGCGCAGCCAAGCCTTGTGAACGCTCCACTTTGCGTGATGTAGGCGCACGCGTGCATTGCGATCACCCTCGATCCAGCGTTCGACAAGGATGAACAGGTCGGTCCAGACGGTTTGTGGACAAGTGTAGCCGCACCAGACCCGGCCAAGCGCCGACGTGAACAGGAACAGGCCAAGTCCGGCCATGATTAAAAGCCCCGCCACGAAGTAGAATTCGTGCGGCCAGATTTCGATCCAGAAAAAATAAAAGCGCCGGTGGGCCAGATCGACCAGTACAGCCTGATCTGGAAGGGCCGGACCCCGATCCCAACGTATCCACGGCGTCAGGTAGTAGATGCCCAGCGTTAGCGCCATGATCCACCATTTTAGACGGCGAAAGGCACCGGTGACCCGTCTGGGAAAGATTGGTTCGCGTGGCGCGTAAAGGGGGGATGTAGACATGTCTGACCTATCGATTGCCCTTCGTCTTTAGGTCGCGAGGGCGTCGGTCGCGTTGATCTGTGTCAACAACGCCCCCGTATCGGGGGCGTTGTTACTGTTTGGGTTATTCACCGCCGCCAAGGCCGTGGACATAGACTGCGACTGCGGCCACATCGGCATCGGTCAGGCGCTGGCCCCATGCTGGCATGACACCAAAGCGCGCCTTGGTCACTGTCTCTGTCAGTGTGGCGGTGTCGCCCCCGTACAGCCAGATCGCATCGGTCAGATCGGGTGCACCCATGTCACGGTTGCCTTGCGCGTTGTCACCATGACAAGCGGCGCAGTTATCAGAAAAGACGGTCGCGCCGGCATCTGCTAGGCCCGGGTCTTCGGCTGGCGCTGAAAGGCTTCCGACGTACGCCACGACCGACGTAATCTCTTCGCGGCTAAGAATGTCGCCGAAGGCCGGCATCTGGGACCAGCGGGCATCTGGGTCGGTGTCATTGCGGATACCGTGGTCGATGGTCGTGGCGATGCTGGCCACGTCGCCACCCCAAAGCCAGTCGTCGTCCAGCAGGTTGGGATAACCCTTGGCCCCCGCCGCACCAGAGCCGTGGCACTGGCTGCACTGGGCACGAAAGACCGATGCACCACGTGCAACTGCATAGCGATGCAGAGGGTCGTCAGGAGCAAGTGTCGGCAAGTCGGCTGCGACCAAGTCAGCGGTCAGGGCGGCATTCTTTGCCTCGTGGGCAGTGATATCGTTCGCGACATTTGCGCGGGTGGAATAGCCCAACATGCCAGGTGTCGCACCAGAGATCATCGGCCAAGCTGGATACAAGATTGTGTATCCGATGGCCCAGACGATGCAGGCATAAAGTGTCCAAAGCCACCAGCGGGGCAGGGGGTTGTTCAGCTCTTCGATGCCGTCCCAATTGTGGCCGGTCGTCTCGACACCGGTTTCCTTATCAATCTTCTTGTCAGTCATGGTGCGGGGCCTTTCCGGTGTCGGCCATGCAGGCGCAGGTATCGCAAGTGCCTGAACAGGTCTTTGGCGCGTCTTCGTTGCGGAAGGGGATCAGGCTTGCATCATCGCGGGCCCGGCGTTGGCTGGGCAGGTAGGCCCAGATACCAGCACTTGCGAAAAAGCCGAACATTGCCAGAAGAACCCAGCTGTCGGCCAGTTGGCGCAGGAAGGTATAAGTGTGCATAATGGCCTCCTTAGCGGCTGGGGTCAGGAACGAAGGTGGAAAAATCGACCATCGTGCCAAGAACTTGCAGATATGAAATCAGGGCGTCCATTTCGGATACGCCGGGCTGGTCATCAAAGTTCGCGACCGCGGCACCGGGGTAGCGTTCCAACAGCCCGCTGGTGTCTGCATCTGGGTTGGCTTGTACGCGGAAATCCTGATGCGCCTGCGCGATGTCGTCGTCCGAGTAGGGGACGCCGACGAAGCGGTGGGTTTTCATCAAGTCGTCCACGTATTCCCCAGTGATGGGCGTGCGGGACAGAAAGGCGTATTGCGGCATGACGCTTTCGGGCACAACGGACTGTGGGTCGCTAAGGTGGTCGACGTGCCAAGCGTTGGAATAGCGGGCGCCGACGCGGGCCAGATCCGGCCCCGTCCGTTTCGATCCCCATTGGAACGGGTGATCGTACATCGACTCTGCCGCAAGGCTGTAATGGCCGTAACGTTCCACCTCGTCGCGCATCGGGCGGATCATTTGGCTATGACAGACGTAGCAGCCTTCACGAACGTAGATGTCGCGCCCCGTCAGTTCCAAGGGCGAGTAGGGGCGGACCCCCTCGACCTTTTCGATTGTGTTTTCCAGCCAGAACAGCGGGGCGATTTCCACGATCCCGCCGATAGAAACGACAGCAAGAGAGAAGACCAGAAGTAGAGTTGGGCTTTTTTCAAGGATCGCGTGTTTGTCGAGAAGTGCCATGAGTGTGATCCTTATTCAGCCGCAACGGCGTAGCGGGCCGGGGTCGCGATTGTGACGGGTTTGCCCGCACGGATGGTCATCCACATATTCCAGACCATCACCAGTGCGCCGGATAGGAACATCACACCGCCAAGGCTGCGGACGACATACATCGGATATTTCGCGGCGACCGTGTCGGCAAAGGCGTTGACGAGGAACCCTTGGTCATCGACCTCGCGCCACATCAGACCTTCCATGATGCCTGACACCCACATCGAAGACGCGTAAAGAACGATCCCCAGTGTCGCGAGCCAGAAGTGCCAGCTGATCGCAGAGACAGAGTGCATTTCCTTGCGACCCCACAGGCGTGGTGTCAGATAATACAGGCAGGCGAACGTGATCATGCCATTCCAGCCGAGTGCGCCAGAGTGGACGTGACCGATAGTCCAGTCAGTGTAGTGTGACAAAGAGTTCACTGCACGGATCGACATCATCGGACCTTCGAAAGTGGACATGCCGTAAAAGCCCAACGACAGGACGAACATCCGCATAATCGGGTCGGTGCGCAGTTTGTCCCACGCCCCTTGCAGGGTCATCAAACCGTTGATCATGCCACCCCAGCTGGGCATCCACAGGACGATGGAAAACACCATACCAAGGGTCGCAGCCCAATCGGGCAATGCGGTATAGTGCAGGTGGTGCGGACCAGCCCAGATATAAAGAAAAATTAGGGCCCAAAAGTGAATGATTGACAGCTTGTAGCTATAAATCGGGCGCTCGGCTTGCTTTGGCACGAAGTAGTACATCATGCCAAGGAAACCTGCGGTGAGGAAGAAGCCCACAGCGTTGTGGCCATACCACCACTGGGTCATCGCATCCTGTACGCCTGAAAAGACCTGCACGGATTTGCTGCCCCAGATGCTGACGGGAACGCTTAGGTTATTGACCACATGCAGCATCGCGACGGTGATGATGAAGGCAAGGTAGAACCAGTTGGCGACGTAGATATGCTTTTCGCGGCGGCGCACGATGGTGCCAAGGAACACTGCCAGATAAGTCAGCCATACGATTGTCAGCCAGATGTCGATATACCACTCGGGCTCTGCATATTCTTTGGACTGCGTTGCGCCCAGCAAATAGCCTGTCGCCGCCAGAACGATGAACAGCTGGTAACCCCAAAAGACGAACCAAGCCGCCTTGCCACCCCAAAGCTTTACACCGCTCGTGCGCTGGACGACGTAGAAGGACGTGCAGATCAGGGCGTTGCCACCAAAGGCAAAAATGACCGCGCTGGTGTGCAGCGGCCGCAGCCGACCAAAGTTCGCAAACGGCTGTGCCCAGTCGAAATTCAGACTTGGATAGGCCAGCTGAAAGGCGATGAAGGTCCCAACGAGGAACCCGGCAATGCCCCAAAACGCTGTGGCAATTACGCCAGCGCGGATCACGCCGTCGTCGTATTGATCCGTTGGTAATGCCACCGGCACCGGTCCGTCAGTTGCGCGCAGTACGCGAACGAACAGGTAAGCAGCGATCACCATGATCAGAAAGGCGTGGACCTGGTAGGCTAGATCATGTGCCCAATTGGCCCCGAGCGCCGCAATCAGGGTTACACACCCCAGTAGCGCCAGCTTGATGTAATTCATCGTATTGTCCCTCGTCGTGCCGGCGCGCAAGGCATGGCGCAGCCGGTCCCTGCGAGGGGTTTATGCGTGGAAGGGTTCTGCGGCTTTGATCTGGATCAACACTGCGTGATGTTAGGACAAAATCCCGCCGTCGGAGTCATCGCCGGTTTCATCTTGCAGCCGGGCCAGATCCTTGACCGTCACGCTGCGCCTGTCGGACACATCGATGATGCCATCTGCCTTAAGTGCGCTGAACTGGCGGCTGACTGTTTCGAGCGTGAGGCCAAGGTAATTGGCTATCTGGTCGCGCGTCATCGGCAAGTGCAATGCCGCACCGATCGCAGAACTGTCGCCCTTTGCTGTGTTCAACTGTGACCGCCGTGCCAGCATATCAAGGAAGGTCGCGATCTTTTCCCGCGCCGTCTTGCGGCCCAAAAGCAGCATCCAGTCGCGTGCTGCATCAAGCTCGTCCAGTGCCAGCTCCATCAATCGCTGGGCGACGTGGGGGGTGTCTTCGACCAGTTGCTCGAACGGTCTACGGGCAAAGCAGCATAGCGTAACGTCTGTCGTCGCGGTTACGTCGAAATCGATCTGTGTCCGACCGGGTCGCCCGATGAAATCCGATGGCAGCAACAGGCCGACCATTTGTGTGCGGCCGTCTTCCAGCGTCTTTGACAAGGATGCGACACCGCTGACGACCGAGGCCACGAAGACTAAGGGTTCGCCGCGCCATAGGATCGCATCGCCAGCTGCGTAGCTGCGATAGGACTTCATGTCTTCAAGCATGGCTAACTCGTCACCGTCGCAACGGGCGCAAACGGCACGGTGCCTGATTGGGCAGGCCTCGCATTTTACGGAAGCTGGAATGTGCAGTTTCATAGTTTTGATCTATATCAATGCTTACGGAATGTCGCGCAGTCATATCAGCTATCATGGAAAAGATCGAGCTTCTGCGCAGTCATGGACTTTTCGATGCGAAAGTCCCCCGCTACACCAGCTATCCGCCGGCCAATCACTTCTTGGCGGACGCTGGGCATCGGCATCAGGCCGATTGGCTACGCGCCGTCCCAAAGGGAAGCGGCGTGTCAGTCTACGTCCACATCCCCTTTTGCCGCCGTTTATGCTGGTTTTGCGCATGTCGCACGCAAGGAACGCGCACCATGCGCCCGGTCGAGGCCTATGTAGACGCCCTTTTTAAGGAAATCGCTGCGGTGCGGGCATTGCTTCCTGCCGACGTGCACATGTCGCGCCTGCATCTGGGCGGAGGCACGCCAACTATTCTACCAGCCGATTTAATGGCGCACCTCCTTGATGCGCTGTTCGACGCATTCGGTGGACCGCCGCAGGACGAGTTTTCAGTCGAGATTGACCCCACGGATGCCGCCCCCGATCTGTTGCAAACACTCGTGCACTACGGCTTGAACCGCGCCAGCCTTGGGGTGCAAGATTTTGCGCCAGCGGTCCAGCAGGCCATCGGTCGGCTCCAGTCGCTGGAACAGACCCGTCGCGTCATCGATATCCTGCGCGAAGCTGGGGTGAAGGGTATCAATATCGACCTGCTTTATGGTTTGCCGCATCAGACGATGGAAAGCATGGGTCAGACACTAACCCATGTCATTGATATGACCCCGGACCGACTGGCAATTTACGGCTATGCCCATGTGCCGTGGATGTCCAAACGGCAGGTCATGATCGAAGCTGCAGCTATTCCCGATGGCGTCGCGCGCTATCACCTTGCTACCTTGGCGCAAGACATGATGCTGTCAGAGGGATTTCACCCCATAGGCATCGACCATTTTGCCCGCCCGTCGGATAGCTTGTTCAAATCTCTTCAAGAGGGTCGTTTGCGGCGGAATTTTCAGGGCTATACGGATGATGCAAGTCCGACGCTCGTTGGTCTTGGCGCTTCGGCTATTTCTCGGTTCACGCAGGGTTACGTGCAGAATGCCGTTTCGACTTCTGCCTGGCAGGAAAGGGTCGGGGCCGGGGGGCTTGCTGGGCACAAAGGCTATTGCCTGAATGCACGGGACGCGCTGGTGTCGACAATCATCGAGGATCTGATGTGCCGCTTCGACTTTGATGCTGCGCGTTTGCAGGCGCAGTTTCCCGACGATGCAGCCCTGATCGCCCGGACCGGTGAAGCCCTAGCCAGGGAGTTCCGTGATATATTCACTATCGACGGACCGCGCCTGCAGATTAAGCCAGAGGCCCGGGCGCTGGTACGCATCGTCGCTCATCATATCGACGATTTCGTTAGCCCTACACAGTCGCATTCTGCCGCCATCTAAGGCGCGCCGTTCGACTGACGCGAGCTGGCCCGATATCTAGCTGTGCGGATCTGGGTGCCTAGATTCGCGCCGCGTCTCTCATTTGCGCTTAATTTCTTGGCATACGGCAGCTGCAATGCCTGCATCGTGACCACCCCCATGCCTCTCGATGCACCGCTCTGCCATTTCTCTGGGCAGGTCATGACGGAAAAGTCAGGGTCCGAGCGTGCCTTAACTTGCACGCCGCCGCATAGCGGACGATCCGACTGGGTCCGCCCCTGTGCTGCGTTCACAACATGACAGGCTGCGGTCCTGCCCGAAAACCTCGGGCCTTTGGTGAAAGCGGGCGTCCGCTTTTGGTCACGCAGCAGGCAACAGGGGAAGAAACAAATGAAAAATTACCTGAAGACAAGCGCGTGCGTTGTCGGTGCGCTTTTGGCGAGCACGTCGCTCGTCGCGGCACAAGACTGCGCTGATCCGATCAAGGTGGGTGTGCTACACTCTCTCTCCGGCTCGATGGCGATTTCGGAGACCACGCTGAAAGACGTCATGCTGATGTTGATCGAAAACCAGAACGCCAAAGGCGGCCTGCTGGGTTGCCAGATCGAACCCGTCGTTGTCGACCCCGCGTCTGACTGGCCGCTGTTCGCCGAAAAGGCGCGCGAGTTGCTGACAGTGAACAATGTCGACGTGATCTTCGGCAACTGGACCTCCGTGTCGCGCAAATCCGTGCTGCCCGTGCTGGAAGAGCTGAACGGCCTGCTGTTCTATCCCGTCCAATACGAAGGCGAAGAGTCTTCCAAGAACGTCTTCTATACTGGTGCCGCTCCGAACCAGCAGGCAATCCCTGCCGTAGATTACTTCCTTGAAGAGCTCGGTGTCGAAAAATTCGCTTTGTTGGGCACAGATTACGTTTATCCGCGCACGACGAACAACATCCTCGAAGCCTATCTGATGGACCACGGCATCGCGAAAGAGGATATTTTCGTTAACTACACCCCCTTCGGTCAGTCCGACTGGGCGACCATTGTCGGTGATGTCGTCAAACTTGGCGAAGACGGCAAGCAGGTTGGTGTGATCAGCACCATCAACGGCGACGCGAACATCGGCTTTTACAAAGAGCTCGCCGCCGCGAACGTCAGCGCTGACGATATCCCCGTCGTGGCCTTTTCGGTCGGTGAAGAAGAATTATCCGGCCTTGATACCTCTAACCTTGTCGGTCACCTCGCGGCATGGAACTACTTCATGTCTGCCGACACGCCGGAAAACGCGACGTTTATTGAAGATTGGCACGCCTATATCGGCGACGATAAGCGCGTGACCAACGACCCGATGGAAGCGCATTATATCGGTTTCAACATGTGGGTGCAGGCGGTCGAAGCGGCTGGAACCACAGATGTCGACGCGGTCTCGGATGCCATGATCGGCCAGACCTTCCCGAACCTGACTGGCACCACGGCGGAAATGCTGCCGAACCACCACCTGACCAAGCCCGTCCTGATCGGTGAAATCCGTGCCGACGGTCAGTTCGACATCATCAGCCAGACAGAGCCGGTCCCGGGTGATGCATGGACCGACTTCCTACCCGAAAGCGCCGTCCTGACGAGCGATTGGAAAGACCTGAAGTGCGGCATGTACAACACCGAAACCAAGACCTGCGTACAGCTGACGTCTAACTACTAAGCGCAAAGGCCGTGTGCGGGGTTTCCTTCGCACACGGCCCATCACCTTGATCGAAAGACTGTCATGCTGCGCATTCTGGCCGCCCTCATCCTTTCGCTCGGCTTCGCTGCTTTGGCGCAAGCGCAGGACCTGCAACCGGTCTTGCAAGACCACGCGGACGAAATTGCCAAGCCCTCGCGCAGCAGTGTTTCGACCGCCCTCGACGCGCTCATAGCGTCCGGACTGCCGCAAGTGACCCCGTTTCTAGAGGCTTGGACTGACAAGGGCATCTGGCAACGCGATGCTGACGGCATGTTTTTCTATGGCAACGCCAAAGGTAGCGATCTGACATTGCGCAACATTGACACGGGTGCAGAAACCACTGTGTCCACCGTGGGTCATACCGAACTGCGACCGAACGGTGGTGTCCGTCGTGTGATCGGAACGGCCCTTGTGCAATTCCAGCTGGCCGATCCCGATATCACGCGTCGCCTTTCGGCCATCGATTCCATCGCCCGCCGTCCCGACGCGGACCAGTTAATCCCGTTGCTTGGCTCTATTGATACGGAACCGGACCCCACCCTGAAGGCGCGCAAGATCCAGCTGGCCAACTTCCTATCGGCCAGCTTTGCCGAAGATGTCGCCGACCGGATCGCCGCAATAGACAGCTTGGCCCGCGATACCTCGATAGAGGCGCGGGCCGTCTTGAACCAAATTCTTTCCGTTTCATCCCAAGTCACCGCAGACGAGCCGACTGGCGGCATCGCCCGCATTCTGTCCGTCGGGCGCGACCTGACGGAAGCAGAGGCCTACGAACGTCTCGTCGCAGCTAACCTCGCCCCGCCGACGATCCCCCCCGTAGCGATCCGTGATGCGCTCGCCGCCAATGTGATAGAGGGCCGGGTTGGCGGCATTCCCACTGCACAACTTGGCACCGACGCGACCCGCGCGCAGGCCTACGCTGCACTCGCCGCGTCCGGTTCAGTGCTGCCTTTCGTCACCCCTCAAGACCAGTCCACTGCAATCGCAAACCACACCTTCTACGAGGCATATGATCAGGACGACACGGCGATCACCGACGCCGCCCGTGCGGCTTTGTCATCCGTAGAAACACGGGTCGCAGCCTCGCGCTTTGCTGATCTAGCGTTGGACGGTCTGTCACTGGCGTCGATCTATTTTCTCGCGGCTATCGGCCTTGCCATCACCTTCGGCGTCATGGGCGTGATCAACATGGCCCACGGCGAATTCATCATGATGGGTGCATACACGGGCTATGTCGTGCAGCAGTTCGTTCCCGACTACACTCTTTCGATCATCATCGCCTTACCGCTGGCGTTTGCTGTGACCTTCGGTGCTGGCGTTGCGATGGAACGTCTGGTGATCCGCCACCTTTACCACCGTCCCCTGGAAACCTTGCTTGCGACCTTCGGCATCTCGATTGCTCTGCAGCAATTGGCTAAAAATATCTTTGGCACGCAGGCACGTCCGCTCACGTCCCCCGGTTGGCTTGACGGTGCATGGGTGCTGTCTGACGTGATTCAGATCAGCTATATCCGTATCGCAATCTTCGTATTGGCGCTACTCTTTCTTGGTCTCATTCTTTACATCCTCAAACGCACGCGCCTGGGGTTAGAAGTCCGCGCCGTGACCCAGAATCCCGGCATGGCGGCCTCTATGGGAATCGACCCTGACCGCATCAACATGATGACCTTTGGCCTTGGATCTGGCATCGCAGGGATCGCGGGCGTCGCTATCGGCCTTTATGCCAAGGTGACGTCTGAAATGGGCGCGGATTATATCGTCCAATCCTTTATGACCGTCGTTGTTGGCGGTGTCGGCAACGTTTGGGGTACCCTCGCGGGGGCATCGCTGATCGGTTTTCTACAAAAAGGGATAGAGTGGCTAAATCCCTCGAATACCCTTGCAGCGCAGACCTACATGGTCCTCTTCATTATCCTCTTCATCCAGTTTCGTCCCAAGGGCATCGTTGCTCAAAAGGGTCGTGCGGCGGCAGACTGATGCCTTGGTCCCCCCTTCTTCTCGTCGCAAATATCCCCGGGGGTCCGGGGGGCTGGCCCCCCGGCGTGGCGGCGCGCATGGCGCGACGCAATTCCTCGCCTGAAAGACACATCGCATGACTACTGGCTTCCTCGTTACCAACCGCTCCGTCCGCTGGTTTTTGCTGGCACTCGCGCTCTTCACCGCCGTCGTAGCCTTTGGGTCAGAGGCGTCGGGTGCGGGCCTGATCTCCACCTCACTGGTCAAAACACTGGGCAAGACCCTGTGCCTGTGCCTGATCGCCGTCGCAATGGATGTGGTCTGGGGGTACTGCGGTATCCTCAGCCTCGGCCATTTTGCCTTCTTCGGCATCGGCGGCTATGCCATCGGCATGTGGCTGATGTATGCCCGCACCGAAGGCATCGTCATGTCCAGTTTGTCGGGGCAGGTCATTCCACCAACCCCCCAAGAGGTGTCTGACGCCATCGGCAGCCAGATTTTCGGGGTCGTCGGTTCATCTGATTTTCCGCTGGTCTGGGCCTTTGCTGACAGCCTTTCGTTGCAGCTGCTGATGGTGATTGTGGTACCCGGCCTCTTGGCGCTTGTCTTTGGTTGGCTCGCGTTCCGCAGCAGGGTCACGGGCGTCTATTTGTCGATCCTGACGCAGGCCATGACTTTGGCGCTGTCACTCTACCTTTTCCAAAACGATTCCGGGCTACGGGGCAACAACGGGTTGTCGGGCCTGCAAAACATCCCCGGGTTCGAGGGCACGTCGCAGGCTACCATCAGCCTTGTTTTCTTCCTTGCCTCCGCCTGTGCCCTGGCATTGGGCTATATCCTGTTTGCGTGGGTCGTTGCGGGTAAGATGGGCAGCGTCGTCAAAGGCATCCGCGATAACGAGGCGCGTGTGCGCTTTCTCGGCTATCGTGTCGAAGGCTATAAGCTTTTCGTTTTTACCCTCACGGCCGTCGTATCAGGCATCGCAGGCGCGCTTTATTATCCGCAGGCTGGCATCATTAACCCGGCGGAAATCGCACCTATCGCGTCGATCTACCTTGCCGTTTGGGTCGCAATCGGCGGCCGGGGGCGCCTGTATGGCGCTGTTATTGGGGCGGCGCTGGTATCGCTGTTGTCAAGCTGGTTCACCGGGGGCGGTGCGCCTGACGTGAACCTTGGGATATACCGGATCCAGTGGACTGATTGGTGGCTGGTACTGCTGGGCCTATCCTTTGTTGGCGTCACCCTCTTCTTTCCAAAGGGCATCGGCGGCCTGTTCGATTACATCGTTAGGAAACCGTCATGAGCAGCCTTCTTGAAGTGTCCGGCGTGTCGAAAACCTTCGACGGCTTTCGCGCCATAAACGATCTATCCATTCAAATCAGCGAGCCTGAATTGCGGGCCATCATCGGCCCTAACGGCGCTGGCAAGACTACCTTTATGGATATCGTCACGGGCAAGACGAAGCCCGACGAAGGCCGCGTGCTATGGGGTGAACGCAACGAGTCCCTGTTAGGCCTTTCAGAGGCTGAAATCGCAAACAAGGGGATTGGTCGCAAATTCCAGAAACCCACTGTGTTCGAGGAGCAGACTGTTCGCCAAAACCTCGCCATGGCGCTGAAAAACCCGCGCGGCCCCTTCGCCGTTCTGTTTCACCGCAAAACGGCGCAGGGTGCTGCCCGGATTGAGGAAATCGCGTCAGAGATCGGTCTGACTGACCAACTGACCCGCACCGCAGGCGAGCTTAGCCATGGGCAAAAGCAGTGGCTGGAAATCGGCATGTTGTTAGCGCAAGATCCGCGCCTGTTGCTGGTAGACGAACCCGCTGCCGGCATGACGGCAGAAGAGCGTGAAAAGACCACCGACATCCTGCGCCGCGCCGCTCAAACTCGCGCGGTCGTCGTTGTGGAACATGATATGGAGTTCGTCCGTCGCCTTGATTGCAAGGTGACGGTCTTACACGAAGGCCATGTACTGGCCGAAGGGACGCTGGACCACGTTACAGCCGATCCGACTGTGATCGACGTCTATCTGGGGCGCACTGATGCTTGATGTGACCGATCTGTCCCTGAAATACGGGCAAAGCCAAATCCTTTATGATGTATCCCTGACCGCCCCGGTCGGGCAGGTCACGACCGTTATGGGAACAAACGGTGTCGGCAAAACCAGTCTTCTGCGGGCGCTGTCAGGGCGTCACGCGTACAGCACTGGCACCGTCACTCTAGATGGATCTACGCTAAGCCATCCAACCGCCGCGCAGGCCGCCCGGGCAGGTATCGCTTATGTCCCGCAGGGGAGAGAGGTCTTTCCGATGATGAGCGTGGCCGAGAACATGGAGACTGGCTTTGCCTGCCTGCCAAAGTCCGAACGCAACGTGCCAGACTGGATTTTCGAGCTGTTCCCCGTCTTGGCCGAAATGCAGCACAGGCGCGGCGGTGATTTGTCTGGTGGCCAGCAACAGCAGCTTGCGATCGCGCGGGCACTGATTACGAAACCGCGTGTTTTGTTGCTGGACGAACCGACTGAAGGCATCCAGCCCAACGTGATACAGCAGATTGGTCGCGCCATAGCCCAGTTGCGTGATCGGGGGGATATGGCAATAATCCTCGTCGAACAGAACGTCGATTTTGCTTGGCGCGCGGCGGACAGCTTTGTGATGATGAAACGGGGTGCGGTCTGGCGCAGCATGGCAAAGATCGACTGCAGCCGGGATGACGTGGTGGCCGCGCTCGCACTTTGATGCGAGGATGCCGACGTGTGCACGTGTCATCATCCTGTCGTGCCGCG
Source organism: Loktanella sp. (assembly GCA_024635625.1). GTDB lineage: Bacteria > Pseudomonadota > Alphaproteobacteria > Rhodobacterales > Rhodobacteraceae > Loktanella. The sequence continues at coordinate 57,781 of JAGXIQ010000035.1, forward strand.
CGCTTTACTGACGACGCGAAATAATAGCGACGGCGCTGTCGTCAGCGCCGTCGCTTGCGCTTGGCCGTCGACGCGGCGATACCCCGTGGCAGTTCGAAGGGGTGGCCATGATAGAAGATGACGAACGCATAGAACCGGTGACCGGTCTGATCGCCCTATCAGATGTGTCACTGGCGCGTGGGGGTCGTTCTGTGCTGACCGGCATAGACTTGCACAGTAACGCGCGGCGGATTGGAATCGTAGGCCGCAACGGGTCTGGTAAGACGACATTGGCGCGGGTGCTTTGCGGGTTGATTCCAGCTGATGCAGGCACAGTGCGCGTTGCTGGCATTGATGTTATGCGTGACCGTAAGGCTGCGCTGCACACTGTTGGCATCCTGTTTCAAAATCCGGACCACCAGATCATTTTCCCTACCGTGACCGAAGAGCTTTCCTTTGGTCTGACGCAGATGGGGCAGTCAAAGGCGCAAGCCGCCGCGCGAGTTGCAGCGATCCTGTCGGAGTTCGGCAAGACCCATTGGGCGGACGCTGCGACCCACAGCTTAAGTCACGGGCAAAAACAGCTGGTCTGCCTTATGGCTATCATCGCGATGTCTCCACGGGTTGTGGTACTGGACGAGCCGTTCTCTGGTCTCGATCTGGTCACGCGGATGCAGCTGACGCGCTACCTTGGCCGAGTCGATGCAGCCGTTGTGCACATCACGCACGACCCCGAGGTGCTGCGCGATTATGATCAGGTGATCTGGCTTGACGAGGGGCGTATTGTGCAAAGTGGCAACGCGGGGCCGGTGCTCGACGGCTATATCACGCGGATGACGGCATTGGGGGCGGGTGATGATCTCTCTGACCTCGCCGGTTAGGACTCGGGCGCACGGCTGGCCTGCAGCGGCCAAGTTGGCTTTGCTGTGCGGGGCGACCGTGGTGCTTTTTGCCCGTACCGATATCGGGTTTCAGGCGGCAGCTTTTGTGACGGCCTTAGGGTTGTATCTGCTTGGCGGTAGGCAGTTTGCACGCCAAGGGGGCGCCGCGCTGTTGCAGTTGTGGCCCTTCGTCGTGCTGGTCGGGGTCTGGCATGTGCTGACAGGGGATATAGAGGCTGGAAGCGTCATCATATTGCGCCTTTTGACGGCTTTCGCGCTCGCCAATTTGGTCACGATGACGACAACCCTGTGGCAGATGATCGACGTGGTTATGGCGCTTACAGCACCGTTGCGCGCGCTAGGGCTGAATACCCGCGCTTTGGCTCTTGGCATGGCGCTCGTGGTACGCTTTACACCGGCCTTGGCAGACAAGGGTACGCAGCTGACGCAGGCTTGGCGTGCACGGTCGCCCCGGCGGGCCAGCTGGCGCATCGTGATGCCGTTCACGGTCCTGGCTATTGATGACGCGGAAAATGTTGCCGAGGCCTTGCGCGCCCGTGGCGGCACAAACCCCTGAAAGGGATGAGAATGGAACGGAACCTGACACTCGTGGCGCTGTTTGCCGCATTGATCGCGGCGCTGGGTTTGATCCCGCAGCTGACGTTGGCTTTTGGCGTTCCGATCACGGCGCAAAGCCTTGGAGTGATGCTTTGTGGCACCGTGCTTGGTGCTAAGCGCGGCGCACTGGCCGTCTTATTGTTCGTGTTGCTTGTCGCACTGGGTTTGCCGCTTTTGGCAGGCGGACGCGGTGGGCTTGGTGTTTTTGTCTCTCCAACTGCGGGTTTTGTCGTTGGTTTTCCGTTTGCCGCCTTCATGACGGGTCTGGTGGTCGAGAACTGGCGCCAAGGGTCGCTGGCGCTTGTTGCCGGTGTCGCTGCGGTTTTCGGTGGAATCGTGGTGCTTTACGCATTTGGCATTTCGGGGCTGGCATGGTCCTTGGATAAGCCACTGTCCGAGGCGGCCTTGCTGGTTACCGCGTTCATACCCGGTGACCTGATCAAAGCGGTACTGGCTGGGGTGATCACTGCCGCCTTAGCACGCGCACGCCCGGACTCTGTGTTGTCGCGCGCATGACCGACATTGCGCTAGAAAGTCTTCTGGCGCAACGTCGGTCCATCCGGGCCTATCTTTCGACGCCTGTGACGCAGGCAGAGGTGGCGGCGATCCTGACCGATGCCCGGCGTGCGCCGAGTGGCGCAAATCTGCAGCCGGGGCATTTCGTGGCACTGACCGGGCAACCTTTTGCCGCGTTAAAGACCGCGCTGGCGCAGGGGATCGCGTCAGGGCGTCAGCCAGTATCTGAATATTCCTATTTCCCCGAACAGATGCCGCCGCACCTAAAAGCGCGGCAGCGGGCAGCGGGATACGCCCTATATGCCGCGTTGGGGATCGAGCGGCGCGATATTGCAGGACGCCGGAGACAGTTCGCGCGCAACTACGACTTTTTCGACGCGCCTGTCGGGATTGTCGTGACCATAGACCGCGCCATGGGCAAGGGCTGCTACATGGACCTCGGCATGGCGCTGATGGCCCTGTTCCTTGCGGCAGAGGCGCGGGGGCTGGCGACCACCGGCATCGGGGCCCTCGCACATTACGGTGACGTTGTGCATCAGGCGTTGAAGCTGCCTGATAATCAGTTGGTCGTTTGCGGGATCGCTCTTGGGCACGCGGACCCAGACGCCGCAGTGAACGGCTTTCGCACAGACCGCGCAGCACTGCCCGACTTTGCCCGATTTGACGGCTTTTCGGACTAGGACCGCAGCAAAAGTGCAGTACCGATCCCACCAGCGGCGGCGATCGCGGTAAGGCCCGTGCCACCGCAGTTCTGTAATTCATGGTAAAGCCTGACGGCGTTGATTGCCCCGGACGCCCCGATGGGGTGCCCTCGTGCCAAGGCACCGCCGCTGATGTTTACCCGCGCAGGATCCAGCCCGCCGCCGCGTATGCAGACGATGGCCTGCGCGGCATAAGCCTCCATCACCTCTGCCACGGCTATGTCCGAAGCGGTCAGGTTTGCCGCCCCCAGTACATCTTGCATGGCGGCGATGGGGGCTAGGCCGGGCATATCCGGCTGGCCGCCCAGCGTACGACCTCCGACAATTCTGATCGGAGGTGAGGAAATCTGCCGCGCGACCTTGTCCGACACTAGAAGCACAAAGGCCGCCGCATCCGCTGCCACTGCGGTATTGGCCGCTGTGATCGTGCCATGCAGCGTCGGCGCACGGTTGCAGACCTTTGGGGTCAGATGTCGGCTGAAGGCATCCTGCGTCAGCCCCGCGACTGGGACGATTTCGTGGTGCAATCGGTCGTGGGCCTTCATGGCCTTGGCGTGGCTTTCCACCGACCATGCATCCTGTTCTGCTCGGGTTATTCCATATTGATCAGCCAGCGTCGCGGCGGCGCTGGCCATATCTGGGTCGCGATCAGGCCACGGGGTAAACGCGGCCTGATCGTAGGGGACAGGTGCCCGCCCATCGGGGAAAGTTTGTGCGCGGATGGGGCGCAAAGAGGTGCTTTCGGTGCCACCAGCCAGCACGATTTCTGCCATTCCAGCGCGGATTAGCGCATCGGCCAGCAGAATTGCATCCAGCCCGCTGACGCATTGACGGTCGATGCTAAGGCCTGCGACCCGTTCCGGCAGGCCCGCGGCCAGTGCACATAGCCGGGCCGGGTTACCGCCAGCACCAAGCGCATTGCCGACAATCACCTCGTTGACCTGCTGCGCGTCCAATCCGGCGTCGGCCAGACAGGCGCGGATCACGGGGGCCGCAAGATCGTGAAACGATAGGGCTGCGAAGGCTCCGCCTACCGGGGCTACGGCGGTGCGGCGGGCAGCGACGATGACAGTCATGTCATGCGCCCGGCAAGGGCGGTAATCGCGATGTAATCGGGCTTGCCCGCCGGCAGCAGGGGCAGGTTGTCCACGAGGTGAATGCGGTGCGGTACCGAAGAAGGTGCCATTTGCACACGGCAAGCACGTAGCAGGGCATCCTCTGTGACGTCTGTTGCCCCGGCCACCAGCGCGACCAGTCGCGAACCCCGTTTGGGGTCTGGTAGGGCAACCACGGCAATGGTGCGTGCTGTCGTCAGGTCGGCCAAGCAAGCCTCTACCTGATCTGGATAGACGTTATGGTCGGCTATTGTCACCATCCGCCCGTTGCGGCCCGTCAGGAACAGATGGCCGCTTGTATCCATATACCCGATTTCGCCCACGGTCAGATAGTCGTCCTGCCAGCGTGTATCCGCACTTTCGCCCGCTGCATAACCTTCAAACAGATAGGGGCTTTTGACCCAGATGCCGCCCGTCGCGTCCAAGCGCAGGGTCACACCGGGATAGGCCCGCCCTACTGATCCGGCTGGAGTGTCCACATCTGTCCACGTTATAAAACTCGTCTCGGACGCGCCGTAGAACTGCGTTAGACGCGCCGTCGGGCACATCTGCGTCGCTGCTGCACTGATGTCTGGTGACAACCGCCCGCCGCCCACCATGATATACCGCACGTCTGGCAAGGCATTTCCCGTCGCGCAGAGCAGTCCAAGTTGTGTTGGTGTGATGTAAAGCAACGTGGCCTTTGCCTTGGCTAACGCCAGGGCCTGCCGATCTGGGCGCAGGCCATTCAGCGGCAGGATCGAGGCCCCGTGGTGCGCTGCTTCTAATACTGCATACAGCGCCAGCGACGAACTGGGGCCAGCGAAGACGGCCATGACGGCGTTAGGACATAAGTCCAGAACCGGAGCATTAGCGTTAAAGCTTTGCTGCCACGAAGCTGGGGTGCGCTGGATCACCTTTGGTTGGCCGAAACTGCCAGAGGTTTCGCACAAAAGCTGCGGCGTCGGCGTTGCGATCCCGGTGACCTGACCGCCTGCTACCCGTAGCGACTGGCCTGTCAAGGCGACGGTTCGCAGTGCTGCATATGCTGCATCCTCGCACAGAAGGCGGGTAGAGGCGTGCCAGACGAAAGGCTGTGACATCGGTCAGTGGCTCCGCTGTGGGACACTGCCTGCAAATCCCAAATCGGACGGCGATGCAATCACGACGAGGCGGTCAGATTTTCCCAACCAAGTGCGGTGCGGGCGTAACGGGCATTGCTGCGGGCTGTAAAGGTTGCGTCACTGGTATCAGCGGTCATCCTGCAGGCGCTGAAGGTGGCACCGTCCAGATCTAGGATCGCGTATTCATTCGGATCGCCGCGCAAGCGGGTTGATAGCCCTGTGCCGCAGTGTACCTGCAGGGTCATCAGCTTGTTTTTCTGCGCCAGAAACGGCTCTACTGTCCAAGTGTGCAGATGACCGGACAGGATCACGTGCGGACCACACTCTGACCAGTGATCCAGCGCGTCGGCGGCCCCCTTCATCACCTTCTTTTCCACGTCGGGTGCGTGGTGAAAGGGATGGTGTGCCATCACGACGACGATGCGATCACGGCAATTATTGCGGATCACCCGCCCGACGCGTTCGATCTGTGCTGGGCGGATCAGACCGCGTTGATGGCTCCACCGGTGGGTCGTATCCAGACCGACGACAACGGCCTCATCGGTTTCAAACATTGGTTCCGTGTTCGCGGCAATCCAGCGACGATAGGCGGCGCGGGGGGCCAAAGCACGTGCAAGGATGTTGAACAACGGAATGTCATGATTACCGGGCACCGCAATCCAATCGTGCTGCAAGCGGTCGACAAAGGCGCGGGCGTCGCTGAACTGGCTAGCGCGGGCGCGCTGCACAAAATCCCCTGCGATGACAATGAGATCTGGATCAGCCTTTGCCACACTATCAAGCAGAGGTTGCACAAGATCGGGTTGGGCGCGGCCAAAGTGTAGGTCGGTTAGCAAGACAAGACGCATTAGGACTGGCCTTCGGTGCCAGCATTTGGAACGCGTACGTGGATCGCATCACGGCGGACCCTGAATGTATAAGGCCCCTCCATCCTCTCGTTTTCGCCGTCCCGGGCGACAAGGCGACGTCCGCGCTTTGTGTTGATCACAATTTCTTCTCCGATATGCATCAAGTAGTCGTCACCCCGATGAATTGCGCCGAACAGGATTTTCACCGACCGCCACAGCAATCGCAGACGGTTGGAATCGGGTGCAAGGATCAGTGCCAGTTTGCCGTCGCGCACTGCGTCGGCTCCTTCAAATTCATACTGTTCCAGCTGGTAGGCGCTACTGGCTACGAACGCCATCGGGGACCGCAGGGTGTGTTCTTTTCCATCGACGGTTACTTTCATGCGTAGGGGGCGATACAGCGTCAGCATGGCCTTAACGACTGACCAATACGCAGCTGGGCGACTGCGACCCCAGCGGCGATATACACCTTCGCGTACATCCAGCACCGTGGCATAGGCCCCAAGGCTAGCGTTGTTGAGGAAGATTTTGCCGTTCACCTCACCGACGGTCAGCGGCCTGACGTCGCCGGTCAGGGCAACTTCAAGCGCGGCGGCGGGGTCTTCTGGAATACCAAGGCCGCGGGCGACAAAGTTGAAGGTGCCCATCGGCAGTACGCCCAAGACGACGCCGGTATCGACCAAATTGCCAGTGACACCAGCGATCGTGCCATCCCCGCCTGCGGCGACAATCGTTTCAAACCCGTCAGTAATCGCTTGTTTTACGACCGCGTCCAGATCGCGAGGGTTGTCGAGGGTGCGCAATGCGACCCGTGGATCTGTCTCGATCTTGTCGATCAAAGATTTTGTGTCGGGATCGTCCTTCTTTTTGCCAGAGGCCGGATTGAGGATGACGCAGGTCGTTGGTTTTGGCATCGGAATCCCCGTTGTGACGCGACATAGGGCAATGCGCAGACTAACGAGGTTGTTCCCTGACTGTCTGACGATGCGCGGAATCTATTTTGTGATGCCCCATTGCCGCCCCTAATCGTCCAACGACGAATCCACGTCCGATTGGTGGCCTGACACGCTCATCCCACGTCGAAAGGAAAGCGGAAGGCTTTCGGATAATCAACGCTTGCTCTGACAGCATTAGGTGCCCTGGGATGAGATCTCTGGTTGGGTTAGGCTGTCATAGGCGGTCGCAAACATGGTCTGACTGCTTGTGCGTAAAGATCGGGACCTTGGTGCGAGAGTCGAGCATCGGGCATATTCTTGAACAGGTCTACGATCCCCGGTGCACTGCTATGCTGGCACATGCGACAGACGTGACCGACGGGCGATAGGCCGCATTGCAGGATGGACACGTGGAAAGTGCCGATTATTTCGAACGGTCAAGGCGCGAGGGTGATGGCCTTCGCGCCACTCACCATCGCAAAAACGTGAAGCGAGCACCCTATCCGCAATGCCGCCACTGGCGATATTGATGACCTCAAGGTAAAGCACCTCAAGCGTGTAGCCGGGCAGAAGACAGGACATCGATATGACTCAAAGAATCACACGACGTGTGGCACTGGGCGTTGCACTGGGCGGTCTGGCCGCCCCGACGTTGCTGCGGGCGCAGACGTTGCCGGGTGGCGTGACCCGAAACGTTGCCGCTTTCCGGACCTATCAGTGGCAGGACCACTTTGATACCGCAGGTCAGGTGATGCTGGTCGCTGATACGCAGGCGCGTGCATTGCACTACTGGGATGCACAGGGCAACGATTACCGCGTTTACCCGACGTCCGTGCCCAAGACCGACGAGCTGACAAAGCGCGGCTATACCGAGATCGTGCGCAAGAAGGTCGGCCCGGATTGGACACCTACTGCGTCGCAGAAAGAGCGCTTTGGCTGGGAATACATCCCGCCCGGACCAAAAAGTCCGATGGGCACCCACGCGATGTATTTGGGCTGGGCCGCCTACGCGATCCACGGCACGCACGATACGCGCAAGATCGGGCGCCCTTCTTCCGACGGCTGCATCGGCCTTTACAATGAAAAGATCGCTGAACTCTTTGAACTTTGCCCAATCGGGTCCAAGGTTCGCATCATCTGAAAAAAGGGCCGCCACACTCTGGGAGCCATTCTGAGTTATAGGACACCGACGGAGAGATTTCTCACCGTCGGTTATTCATTTTTGCGGCGGGCATAGGTGCATCGAGCACCGGATGTCTGCTAAGCCCAGACTGTCGCATACCATCATGGTAGAACCTTCATTCTCGACACCCTCGGTTTTGACCGGCATACAAATAAATTAGGGAAATTTTGCAAATCGGATCGAATATGACCGGCGAAACAAATCTGGATGAACTCGTCAAATCCCTATCGGCAATTCTTGTTGAAGGTTTGTATGTTTTTGTGACCGTTTAGCCAAATCATACGCTGGAGAACATCGACCCTCGTATGATCTTCAGAGAAGCAGAGGGAATTACATACATCCTCTTGAAGTCCGAGGCGGAAATGCATGGGCTACCTTACGAATTTCCGTGTCGAATGATCACGCTGAATGTTCACTCGTCGCTTGAGGCTGTCGGATTTATGGCGCGAATTGCGACCGAACTTGCAAAGCATGACATGGGCGTAAACCCCGTTTCCGGCTATTTCCACGATCATCTGTTTGTTCCAGACGGACGTCAGAATGATGCGATGAACATTTTAAATGAAATGGCAAAGAGCTGAATTGCTATGCCGATGGCAGCTTTGTCTAAGGTTTGTCGCTGCTGTCATCGCGAGATGCAGCGGCGACAAATCTGACGAGGAGGAAAGCGCGGGCGGCTTTCGGCGCTATGGGTGTTGTGGGCTACGGCTGCGGAGATCGATGTGCGTGGCGACCGATTGCGTGAGCCCAAGCAGTGCAAATGTGCCGATTTACCCGACCTGATTTGGCCGATTGATCTCCCAGCTTTCCGCGAGAGGCCTGTTGCAGCGCATATTTCGACGAGGTGGCCGCACTGACTGGTTCGGCGTCTGCGCAATGAAGGGCCGGATTTGCTCGACGTATCATGCGGCGTCCGCCCATGGCGGTGCGCGGGACTTTGGAGTTTGGCCGCGCGTGAAGGTCTCGACGATAATCATCGCACCTCCGCATTTGGGGCAAGGCTGATGGAGATTCTGATCGTCGGGATCGTCGCTTTCTCCAACAATCGGCATCTGGCCAGGTTGCGGTCCCACATCAAGCAAGCGCCTGATCTTGCTGATCCGTTTGCGTCGGATGCCGTTGGCGAGGAAGCCGGTGTGGCGGATGCGGTGGAAGCCGGAGGGCAGGACGTGGATCAGGAAACGGCGGATGAACTCCTCCGTAGGCAGGCGCATGACTTTAATCCGGTCGCCGCGCTTGATGATCCGGTAGTCTTTCCACCGAAAGGCCACGGTGTCGGCGTCCGCGCTGATAAGGCGGTGGTTTGAGATCGCGACGCGGTGCGTATATCGGCTCAGATAGGCCAGGACCGCCTCCGGGCCACCGAAGGGTGGCTTGGCATAGACGACCTAGTCGACCTTGCGCAGCGGCGCGAGATGGGTCTCGAAGGTGTTGGGGTCAACCAGGTCCGACAGATCCCCGAAGAACGCCAGTTTGCCTGCTCGGTGTAGCGCCCACAGCCCTTCGAGGAACAGACGCCGAAATAGCCGTGACAGGACCTTCACCGGTAGCAGGAACCCCGGGCGGCAGGCGGTCCACCGAGCGTCATCCGGCGATAGTCCACCGCCCGGGACGATGACATGGACATGGGGATGGTGCGTCATGGCTGAGCCCCATGTGTGCAGCACACTCGTCATTCCGATCTGCGCGCCGAGGTGCTTTTTATCGGCCGCAATGGTCAGGAGCGTATGGGCCGATGCTTTGAACAGCAGGCCATAGACGGCCGCCTTGTTCTGATAGGCGATATCGGCGATCTGAGCCGGCAGGGTGAAGACCAGGTGGAAATACTCGACCGGCAGCAAGTCTTCGATACGCGCGGCCATCCAGTCCCGTGACGCGGCCCCTTGGCACTTCGGGCAATGCCGGTTGCGGCACGAGTTGTAGGCGATGTGCGCGTGGCTGCATTTGGTGCAGGCCGACACATGCCCGCCGAGGGCAACGGTCCGACAGGTCTCGATCGCGGACATCACTTTGAGTTGCGGCAGGTTCAGGTGCCCTGCGTGGTCCCGGCGGTAGGCAGGCCCATGGGCGCCGAAAATATCCGCGACCTCCAGTTTGGGGCGGGGCATCGGAGCCGGGACTTATCCGGGACCAGCCTCCCGGCAAACCAGCAGATCAAGCGGGCTGGTGACATCCCTGATCATCTTGGTCGCAAGCTTCGTATAGACCGTCGTCGTTTCCAGCTTGGCGTGCCCCAGCAGCACCTGAATGACCCGGATGTCGGTCCCGCCTTCGAGCAGATGCGTCGCGAAGCTGTGGCGCAGGGTATGGGGTGACACCGCCTTCTTGATCTCGGCGAAGTCGCAAGCCACACCGAAGGCCCGATTGAACTGCCGTGTTGAGATCGGATCGACCCGGTTGCGACCGGGAAAAAGCGAGCCCGCGGGCCGGGCCTCGCGGTAATAATCGCGCAACAGGTCCAGCAGGCGCGGCGACAGCATCACATGCCGATCTTTGCGGCCTTTTCCTTGATCCACGCGGATCAGCATCCGGTCGCTTTCGATATCGCCGACCTTCAGATGCGTGACCTCGCTGGCGCGCAGCCCGCCGCCATAGGCGACACTGAACACGGACCGGTATCTGAGCCCCGGTCCTGGCGCTGCTTCGAGAATGCGCGTGACTTCCTCGGCGCTCAGCACCACGGGGATCTTCTTCGCTGCCCGCTGATACCGCATGTGCCGCTTCATCTCGGGACGCGGACACGTGGTTGCAAAGAAGAAACTCAGCACCGTCAGCCGGTTGTTGAACGTCGGCGCACCGACGCCGCGCTCCTTCATATCAAGCTGAAACGCGCGCAGTTCTTCAGGTGTCGCGGTGTCAGGCGAATGACCCAGAAACTGCGTGAACTCGCGCATCGCCCGCAGATACATCGTCTGCGTTTTGGGCAACAGACCTTTGATCTGCATATCTTCGAGAAAACGACGGCGCAGGGCGGGAACGTATTGGTCGGACATGGAAACCTCCTGTCATCGGATTGAGAAGGTCCCAATCGTCCAACAGAAGCACCGGTTCACCTAATCACAGCGCCCTGATCAGAGCGCTTCACTCGTCTCAGGTGCCCCTGCCGCGCGAGCGGTTTCGTCCTTGTCCGCGAAGCGGTCATCGAGACTTGATCTGATCAGTGTCGGCTTTTCCGAATATCTGGCATTTAACTGCACAGGATGACACCACTCACGGGAAGTCAGGACCTCCCCTGAGTTTGTCGCTTGAAACTAAGAATTTGTAGAAAATAAGGCGTAAGAAAGAAGCCTGTCAGCTTTTCAACTGACAGGCTTCAAAGGTCTAGGCTCAATTCGCATTAGGCAGCGGACTCATAAAACTCGATCCATAGCCTGACGGATGCGAGTTTGATCATCGACAAGAAGTTGCGTGATGTCTTCTCATATCGGGTTGCGATGCGGCGGAAGGAGGCTTTGAGCCTGCCGAAGAACCGCTCGATCTTGTTGCGTTCTTTGTAGAGGACGGGGTCGAATTCGGCGGGTCGTTTTCGATTGGCTTTGGGCGGGATCACGGCGATGGCACCTTGTTCCCAGATCATGTCTCTGATC
>JAGXIQ010000036.1 GCA_024635625.1 Loktanella sp.
GGAGGTGCGCGTGACGAAGGTTGGGATGAATTCTGATGCCAAGCGCGATGATCTACGCCGCAACTTATTCCAGTTTTGTTTGGCAGCATTGAGGTGAGGTCTGACCTTAGGCATTTATTCTAAGGTGCCCCTTGATCGACCAGAACTGAGTGGGGATCCCGAATGCCAAGATAGGGTACGGGGGGCGGTGTCGGAACGATCATCTAGGCAATAGGTGAAAGCCGCCGGCACATCGGGCATCGGACGGGTGACATTCGCTATGGCGGGCTCTGCGCGCGCATAGTTCAACGGACAGATCGCAAGCGCGGCTCCCGAACTGAAAGTGGCTTAGACGGGCATTCGGATCGGCACCAAAACAAGGCACGGCCACAATATACGGCTGGCCCACGCTTTGGATGCCGCGCCCGGTTGCAAGCCTCGTTATTCGCAATAATCGCCGTAGCCATGCTGCAGATCTATGGGGGTTTCGACATCCCGGCTACGACCACAATGAAGGACAAATGCGGCTGCCCTGCGTCGAATCTTAAGATTGATAAATGCCGGATGATTGGGGTTGATAACAGGCCCTGCGCAATTCGGGGGCCATGGATGCATTCAATTTGCTGTCCTAATCAACCAAGGCGCGGGTGGCTTTCCAGATCGCGGGCAATTTGCTGCGCAGCGCCATGACTGCGCTGTCATTGCCTTGCTTTGCCGCTGTTTCCATCTCTTTAAGCTGAGTATGCAGCGCGGTTGCGCCGAATACGGCCGCGCTGCCGGCAAATTTGTGGCACTGCGGTGCGAGCGCGGACAGGTCATGCGACGCTGGATCATCCAGCCACAGTATAAACTGTTCAACCTCTTCGACGAAAACGCCAGACATGCGGGCATAGCCACTTTCGCCTAGAATCTCTCGGGTTTCAGCGTTGTGTTCGCTATCCAAAACTTGCGGTGCTGCGGCTTGGGGCGTGGCAGGCTGGACGGCCCCGGTATGGCGGCCCAGCACATCGGCCAAGGCGGCCTTAGTCAACGGCTTTGTCAGGACGCCGTCCATACCATCGGCCAGAAAGTTTACCTGCTCTTCCTGCATCGCATTCGCGGTCAGGGCAATAATCGGCGTATGGGCCGACGGACCCGTGCCGCGCCGGATCGCGCGGGTGGCGGTGCGGCCATCCATCACGGGCATGCTGATATCCATTAAGATCAGGTCAAACCGCCGCGACAGTGCTGCCGTGACGCCCGCGCGGCCATCATTTGCCTCGGTCACGCGGTGGCCACCTTTTTCCAGCATGTCGCGCACGACGGTGCGGTTAATCTCGTTATCCTCGACGACCAAAACCTGCAAAGGCCGTATTGGACGCGCCGCCGGCGGGGGCAGGGCGGGCTGCCGTTGCACCGGCTGCGCCGCTGAAACGGGAAGGCGCACCCAAAATGTACTGCCGCTGCCAAGGACGCTTTCGACCCCGATTTGTCCGTTCATTGCAGAGACAAAGCGCTTGGCGATGCTAAGCCCAAGTCCAGTGCCGCCCACATCCCGGTCATAGGCCGTATTACCGGTCACGAAATCATCAAAAACCCGGCCCGCCAGATCGGCGGACATGCCAGGACCGGTGTCGCTGATGGTAAAGCCAAGCTGAATCACATCGCCGTCAGGCTGCGCGGCCACAGTCAGTGTGACGTTGCCATTGCGCGTGAATTTCACGGCGTTGCCGATCAGGTTCAGCAGGACATGCTGCAGGCGGTCGGGATCAGACTTGATCCAATTCTGCGGTGCCCCGTCCCAGCCCCAGCTGAGGGTGGTTTGGTTCGCGCCCGCCATGCTGGTCTGGCTGTCGATGATGTCTTGCAACAGCACAGACAAATCCATCGGCTCTGACTTGGTCGTCATTTTGCCCGCATCATAGCGCGTGATGTCGAGCACGTCAGAGATATGCCGCATCAAAAGCCGGCCAGAGGTGTCCATATTGCGCACATACCGGGACTGGCTTTGTGTCAGTTCTGTTTCGCTCATCAGTTCAAGGTTGCCCAGCAACCCGTTCAGCGGGGTGCGGATTTCGTGACTCATGGTGGCTAGAAACTCGGTCTTAAGCTTGGCCCCTGCAACCGCGGCATCGCGGGCCGCGACAAGTTCAACCTCATCAGCCACGCGCTTTGTGATGTCGCGTAGAAAGGCGATGAAAATCTCGCCTTCAGTCGTGATTGAAGAGTGGATCGCCATTTCAATTGGGAATAGTTCCCCATTTGCACGCAGCGCTTCCAGTCGCACCCGGCCTTTGCCCACTACGGCCTTTTTGCCGCCATTGCGCATCCGCTCCATGCCTGCGTAATGCACGTCGCGCAGTTTGGGCGGCACGATGACTGTTGCTAGATCTCGACCGACGACGTCTTCGGCGAAATAGCCAAAGATCGCCTCTGCTGCGGGGCTGAAGGTCAAAATGCTGCCCTGCGCATCAATGACGATGACCCCGTCCAAGGACGACGAAATGATCGCATTCATCCGCGTAGAAGTCTGATGCTGCTGATGCTCTCTTCTGGTCAGGGCGCGCAGCAATCGGTTCAGGTAAAGCACTGCAACCGCAAGCACACCGATCAAGATTGCCAACACGGCGGCTAGTTCAATCATCGTGGCCGCGACCGCACTGCGCTGCTTGTCCGAAGCGGTGGCAAACAAATCCAGCCCGCCATTCGACAGATCACGCACGTCGCGGCGCGTTTGTATGGATGATTGTCGCAGGTCCGGTAGGGCGGCTAGCAGTGCCGCATCATCGCCGTCGATCAGCGGCACGCTAAGGCGCAGAAAAGTCTGAACCGCATCCAATGAGGTTTGAAAATGTTCGTCATCGCGCAGCTCTTCAAAGACCGTCGCCTGCAACACAGTTGTGATCCGGCTATAAAAGATGTCGAACCGCTGTCGCACATTTGCCAAATCAACGGGCAATTCAGCCAGAGTCTTGCTGAACTCCAGAAACTCAACCTCTGTCTGTGACAGCTGCCATTGTACGTTGTCAGAATTAGCAGAGCCCAGCAGGCGTATCTCTTTTGTGACGCTGAACGCCAAGAAGATAATCGCGGAAAACGCCAACAGACCGGACAACACTGCAAATGTGCGCCCGGCCTTGTTGCGTTGTTTGGACTTCATGGCCAAGTAGGTTAAATCCCGATTGGACATGATGCGTCCTGCAATCAGCTTAGCGTATCACTTCGATCCGGTCCAATTGCCAAATGCTGCGCGAGTACACAACCTCAGAGCGATAGTCCTTGTTCGAATCGTAGGGGTAAACGATCCACAGCGGACCCTTGTCGCGGACCGACATTTCCTCGCCATTCATCAGAACTGCGATGATCGGCCCGCCCTCGACAGCGTCAGATACTGGGATTTCAACAGTATAGTCGTTAATCGCGGTCGCCAATATCTTGCCTTCGGTCAAGCCCAGCAGTTCGGCAAGCGCAGCCAATGACGTTCCTTCATAGGTTTGGATGCCGTCGGACCAAATGGTTGTCGTTTCAAACGACGTCATATCAAGCGCAGCAAGCTGTTCGCGGTCAAGTTGTAGGGTGTCGCCAACATTCGTCACATCGATATCGCCCGAGACCGTCAACAGGACGTCGCCCTGCGGTGCGGCCATATCCTCTGCCAGCGCGGCGGTGGCACAGGCCAGTGCAAGGCTTGCGCCCATAGCTGTATTCAGAACCATTTTAAGCATCGCTACATCCTTTTACATCATGAGAAAACTATACCGATAGCCCGTTAGTTCCGCATGCGGTCATTGGGATAGCCGGCTATCCTTTCGGATAGGTTAACCGTGGATGACCTACGCTATCGTGGCCGCTGCGCTAGATGCTGCCATCGGGCCCAACATCAGTTTCGGTATCCTTCGCCTTTAAGGCGAGACGGGTGATATGTAGAATTAGCATAAGGCTGTGCCGCCCGCCTAAGCCAAATAAAGCCAAATGCAATTGGATCGCTGATAGATTTTCGCATCATATCTGGCTGTATTCTTTACGCTTCGCAAATGGGGCTGAGTTCTATTCATATGGCGTATATTCATTGCGATCGCAATTCGCGGTGAAAAACGGCGATGTCTGGTGCAGGCCATTGGGCAGGGCAGTGTCCGAACGGGTTATCGTCAGGCAATGCGATGTCTGTTAGAGGTATCTCAGGCTAGTAAAGGTATCCATAATAGTTAAAGTTGTCGAAAATTTTTGCGAAAATCGCGCCAGTAAATGGCATACTGACAGCCAAAGACACGACTAGGGATAGCGCATGAGAGTATTGATCGCCGACGACCATGACCTTTTGCGCGATACGCTGGTGATGTTTCTGCAATCCCAAGGTGGCATGGAAACCGCATCCGTCGGCACCTTTGGCGAAGCCTGCGCGCGGATCGAGGCGGACGCGCCCTATGATCTGGTGCTGCTTGACTACAACATGCCCGGCATGAACGGGCTGAACGGCTTGCGCACCGCGATTGCGATGGGGGGCGGCCAGCGTGTCGCGCTAATCTCTGGCGAGGCGACGCGCCAGATCGCCGAAGACGCGCTAGAGGCTGGCGCCGCTGGCTTTGTCCCGAAATCGCTGCCTGCCAAGTCCCTTATTAACGCCGTCAAATTCATGGCTATGGGCGAACAATACGCGCCCATCGAATTTATGACCGCCGTGGACGATGTCACCTCTAACCCTTTGGCGGAAAAACTGACGGCGCGCGAATTGCAGGTCCTCAAGGGTCTGACAGAGGGTAAATCCAACAAGGAAATCGCCCGCGATCTGGATGTGCTAGAGCCGACGGTCAAGCTGCACGTCAAAACGCTGTATCGCAAAATCGGTGCTGCCAATCGCACCCAAGCGGCCATGATCGCGCGCGAAGCAGGGTGGTACTGACCCAATCGTACCCGCAAAATGGTGCAATTGCCGTCGGCGAGTGGCGCAACTGCCTGAAATAACGGCACCTGCACTTTTCATGGGCCAAATAGTCGCGCAAACCGTTGCCAATCGCCGGCGCCTCTGGTGACGCTGCCCCTATGCAGCGCCGCTTGAAAATCACTATCGTCGAAAGCGACCCGGCCCGCGCCGCCTTGATCGAACAAAGCCTGCTGCGCGCGGGGGAATACGAGCTGACGACCGTCACCGATATGACCCGGCTGACCGCCTCTATCGCCGCGCATAACCCCGATATCGTTCTGATTGACCTTGATAACCCGTCGCGCGATGCGCTCGAAGCGCTGACGCTTGCCTCTGCCCCGCTGGAACGTCCCGTCGCGCTGTTTGTCGACCAAAGCGACGCCGACCTGACGCGATTGGCGATCGAGGCAGGGGTGTCCGCCTATGTTGTCGACGGGCTACGCGCCGACCGGCTCAAGCCGATCATCGACGCCGCCATCGCGCGGTTCAGCATGTTTCGCCAGATGCGCACTGAACTGGCCACCACCAAACGCGCGCTTGAAGAGCGCAAAGTCATCGACCGCGCCAAGGGCTTGCTCATGAAGGCCAAAGGCATCGACGAAGATGCCGCCTATAACCTGCTGCGCCGCGCCGCGATGGACCAAGGCCGCAAGGTCATCGACGTAGCAGAGGCGCTGGTGTCCACGGCGGGGCTGCTGTCGTGACCACGCATTTGCCTGTCGGCTTTCTGCCACTGATCGACGCCGCCCCGCTGATCGTCGCTCGCGAAATGGGCTTTGACCGCGCCGAAGGCGTCACGCTTGATCTGCGCCGCGCCCATTCGTGGTCGGCGCTGCGTGATATGGTGTCATTCGGTCAAGTCATGGCGGCGCAGATGCTTGCCCCCATGCCTGTCGCCACCGCGCTGGGCCTGAGCGGGGCAGGGGGACCGCTCGCGGCTGTGGCTGTACTGTCGACCAATGGCGAAGTGATCGGCGTCAGCCGCCGGATCGAAGAGCGCCTGCGCGCCAATGGCCACGGTTTTGATTTCCACGATGCCCACGCCGCAGGGCTTGCCTTGATCGCCGCCGCAAATGGCCCGCTGCGCATTGGCGTGCCGTTCCCGTTTTCGATGCATGCCGAACTACTGTATCACTGGCTGACCGCGCTGGGCCTGCCTGCGCCTGCTGGCGTTGATATCCGCACCGTGCCGCCGCCCTTGATGGCCGCCGCACTCGCCGCCGAAGAGCTGGACGCCTTTTGTGTCGGAGAGCCTTGGGGCTCTATGGCTGTTGAAAACGGCTCTGGCGCTTTGCTGTTGCCCGGTGCCGCGATCTGGCCCGGTGCGCCGGAAAAGGTGCTTGGCGTGCGGGCTGATCTGGCCGATACCGCGCCAGAGCCGCTGTGCGGCCTGATCCGCGCGCTGTGGCGGGCGGGCGAATGGCTGGCCGACCCATCCCATCGCACCAGCGCCTGCGCCATGCTGTCGGGCCGCGACTATCTAGAAGTGCCGGACGAAGTCATCGACCGCGCCTTGTCGGGCCACCTGACAATCACGCCGCGCGGTGACAGCCGAAGCGTGCCCGGGTTTGTCGATTTCACCCGCTATACCCCCCAGCCGCAGCACGCGGCGTGGATCGGCACACAGCTGGCCGCGCGCATGGGATTGGACCGCGCCAGCGCCCGCGCGGCGGCTATGGCGACCTTCCGCACCGACTTGCATAGCCAGATCGTCCACGCGATTCCCGGTCATCAACCGCGCCCCAGCGGCTTTGCCCGTTCGTTTGATGGGCAGGATTTCAGCGCAGTCCTGCCAGAGTGATGCAAAAAGCGGCACTCTTATGCCGCGATGCAGAAAATCACGCTGCAGTTGCACCTAACCCCGCATTCACTGTTGTTTCGCCGCAGAAGCGCCGCCTAACCTAAGTTCATAGGCAGACAATGGCGTCCGCCTGACCCCATTCCCAAGTCCGGGTTACCCGAGCAAAGCCGCTCGACCCTTTATGCCAATGCATGAAGTTGGTCAGCGGCTATTTTTGTTTGTCTGGGACGTCTTTCCACCGCGCTCCAGATCCATCGCAAGGAAATCGACATGAGAAAACTACTCTGCAGCCTGATGGCAACCACGATGATCGCCAGCCCGGCCTTTGCCGAAATGCTGGAGCTTGAGAAAGACGAGCTGACCTTCGGCTTTATCAAGCTGACCGACATGGCGCCGCTCGCCATCGCCTACGAGAATGGGTATTTCTTGGACGAAGGTCTGTTTGTCACGCTTGAAGCGCAGGCCAACTGGAAAGTTCTGCTCGACCGCGTGATCGATGGACAACTCGATGGCGCCCACATGCTGGCAGGCCAACCACTGGGCGCAACCATTGGGGTTGGTACCAAGGCAGACGTGGTCACCGCGTTCAGCATGGACCTCAACGGCAATGGCATCACGGTATCAAACGCCGTTTGGAACGAAATGAAGAAACACCTGCCAATGGAAGGCGGTAAGGTGAAGCATCCGATCAAAGCCGACGCATTGAAAAAGGTGGTTGATGCCTGGAAGAAAGACGGCAAGTCCTTCAAGATGGGAATGGTTTTTCCGGTTTCCACACACAATTACGAATTGCGCTACTGGCTCGCCGCTGGTGGTTTGAACCCAGGCTACTACACAC
>JAGXIQ010000037.1 GCA_024635625.1 Loktanella sp.
CACTATCATAAATGGTGCAGAGGATGTGTTGCGGGCGGTCGTGGCAACGAAGTCCCTGTCCAAGCGCAAAGTCTGGCCTCGCTTTTGGGCCGGACTACTGTTTGGACCCGATGCCCTAGATGATCCGACACCCTCGCCAGAGTTGCGCCGAGCTATCATCGAGGGGGCCAAGATCAACACACCGCTTGATACTGAAATTGCGCTGGCCCATACGCTGGCGCTACCGGGCTGGCGGTTGCCTGACGATTTGGACCTGACCGGCATTCCGGTCGCTTTTTTCATTGGCCTAAACGATCCGGTGTTTTCCACAACGCAGTCGACAGATTTTTCAAGAAAGATCGGCGGCGTCCCAATCCTGGGTTATCCGGGGCAGGGGCATCTTTTGTTCTTTACGCGGCCTGACGTGTTTGGTGACATGCTGGACTTTGCCGAAGGTCGTCCACAGCGTCTGCGTTGAGAGCGGCGACAATTTACCGCGACGCATCGTGTGGCCTCCTAAGGCCCTTTGCGCTGGACACTACGGGCCGCTTCCTTACTTTTGCCAGAACCGCAAGGAGCCGACATGTTCACCGCCGCCACACCCGAGAGCCTATCTGATTTACGCGATACATTGCCAGACATGGCGTTCAGGGACGATACCGCACCCTACCTGACCGAACCACGTGGACGCTGGCAGGGTGTAGGCATGGTGGTCGCCCCCAATGATACGACGCAGGTGGCGCAGGTCGTGCGCTATTGTAACGATCGTCGGATCGCTATTGTGCCCTACGGCGGTGGCACTGGCCTTGTTGGTGGTCAATTGATGGGGGAAGGGGCCGCGCCCTTAGTTCTGTCGCTAGAACGGATGACGGCCATTCGCGCGACTTATCCCAGCGAATCCGTTCTGGTGGCCGAAGCGGGTGCCATTCTTGCTGATGTTCAAATGGCCGCCGAAGAGATCGGGCGATTGTTCCCACTCTCGCTTGCCTCAGAAGGGTCCGCACGGATTGGCGGGCTGCTGTCCACGAACGCGGGCGGCGTGAACGTACTACGCTATGGCAACGCCCGCGCGCAATGTCTTGGGCTAGAAGTTGTGCGCCCCGACGGCACGATCTGGAATGGTCTCAGCAGGCTGCGTAAAGACAATACAGGCTACGATTTGCGCGATCTTATGATCGGTGCCGAAGGGACTCTTGGCATCATCACCGCAGCGGCCCTGCGGCTGGTTCCGCAGCCGGTCGGCGTCGGGGCTGCTATGATGGCGGTGCCATCTCCAAAAGCGGCACTTGATCTGTTGGCACTGGCGCAGGACCGTCTGGGCGACGGTATTTCCGCGTTCGAAATTATCCACCGACAGGGTTTAGATTTCTTGACTGAAGTTGGGCCAACGTTTCGCGCCCCCTTTGCTGCCAGCCCCGACTGGATGGTTTTGATCGACATCGGTTTGCCTGCGGGCCTTGTCCCGGATAGCGCGCTTGAACAACTCTTCGAGGAAGCGGCAGAGGCCGGGCTGGTGACCGACGGTGTGATAGCCCGTTCCGGTGCCGACCGCGACGCCTTGTGGCACATCCGTGAGAGTATCCCTGAGGCGAACCGCCGAATTGGATCGATTTCGTCGCACGACATATCTTTGCCCTTAAGCATGGTGCCGGATTTTATTGTCGAGGGTGGCAAAAGGTTGGCGCGACTAGGAGATTTCCGCATCAATTGCTTTGGCCATCTCGGTGACGGCAATCTGCATTACAACGTGTTTCCCAAGCCTAGCGAAAGCCGTGCGGATTACGAGGGTAGCCGCGCTGCGATCAAAGGTTGCGTGCACGATCTGACCAACGAGATGGGCGGATCGGTCAGTGCAGAGCATGGTATTGGACGGCTGAAGGTCGATGACCTTGAGAAATATGGCGATCCGGTAAAGCTGGAAATGATGCGGGCGATCAAGACTGCCATGGATCCAAACGGCATCATGAATCCCGGTGCTGTGCTGCGCAATTTATCGAACAGTTAAGGTTTACGGCGCATAAACGGTCTAGAGAGTTGGTGAATTGCTGAACTCTCTCTCGGGTCAGAAGACCTTATGCTGCGACCCTCCAAGGGGTCTAGCCGGAAAATCCGGCGCAGCGGTCGTGGTCTCCTGTAGTGGTGGCGCCAGCCCGAAAGGGCAGCGCCACCGCAGACAGATCAGTGACCTTCGTAGGAACACAGGGCGTGGACGTCCATGCCCAGCCCTTCCAACTTGGCCCGACCGCCAAGTTCCGGCAGGTCGATGATGAAGGCACAGCCAACAACTTGCGCACCCAGACGCTCGATTAATTTGATCCCAGCCTCTGCAGTGCCGCCGGTGGCCAGCAGGTCGTCGACCATCAGGACCCGCTCTCCCGGTTGCAGGGCGTCATCATGAATTTCGACGATCGCCTCGCCGTATTCTAGTGTATAGGCCTGCTCGATGCATTTAGCGGGCAGCTTGCCCTTTTTACGGATCGGCACGAACCCAACAGACAGCTGGTGCGCAATAGCGCCACCCAGGATGAATCCCCGCGCCTCTAGTCCGACGACTCGGTCGATGGGCTGGCCGGCATAGGGGTGCAGCAGTTGGTCGATCGCCATGCGGAACCCGCGCGGATCGGCGAATAGGGTCGTCACGTCGCGGAACATGATCCCCTCGCGCGGAAAGTCGGGAATCGTGCGGATATAGTCCTGAACGGTTTTCATGTCGGGTCCTTTGGGGTCAACACGCGGCCCGCGACCGCGTCAAGTTTGGCAACCAATGCAGAGTCGCGCTGGTCGGGGGAAGTCATGATGGCATGCGTCAGTGCGGTGTCACAGCCGCCCGCACATGTGCGCGGCAGCGAGGATACAAGCGCCATGACCATGTCGCGCGCTTTTGTACCATTGCCCTGCAAGGTTCTGATGACGTCGGCCACATCTACCGCGCCGTGATCTGGATGCCAGCTGTCGTAATCGGTAATCATCGCGACGCTCGCGTAGTGTAGTTCTGCCTCTCGGGCTAATTTCGCCTCTGGCATGTTGGTCATACCAATGACGTCACAGTTCCAGACGTCGCGGTAAAGGATACTTTCGGCGCGGCTGGAAAACTGCGGGCCTTCCATCGCAAGATAGGTGCCACCGTCGTGGGTTGTGATCCCGACGGCGCGTGCGGCGGCAACACATGCGGCGGACAAGTCGGGGCAGACCGGATGTGCCACGCTGACATGGGCGACACAGCCGGTACCGAAAAACGATTTTTCCCGCGCAAAAGTCCGGTCGATGAACTGATCAACGATAACGAAATCGCCCGGTGCCATATGTTCGCGAAACGATCCGCAGGCGCTAATGCTGACAAGGTCTGTGACCCCCAAACGCTTCATGGCGTCGATATTCGCGTGGTAGGGCACTGTCGTCGGGCTATGGATATGACCACGTCCATGACGCGGCAGAAAAGCCAACGGCACGCCGTCTAGCGTGCCAGTCAAAATGGCGTCCGACGGTGCCCCCCATGGGGTATCGACGGCCGTCCACGTCGCATTCTTCAGGCCGGGGATGTCGTAAAGGCCCGATCCGCCGATGATGCCAAATCTGCCCTGCATAGACCCTGCCTCCGGTTTGCACGATCGCTTTGTGACCCTTGCGCGTCGGCTGCGCAACCGTTCAGGTTTGGCAGGGGTGACATTCGACACGACCTGTCTTAGTGGCCACACCAACACGATTGTATTTCAGGAAAACCCAATGGCCAAACGCGCCCTTCTGGCGACTTTCGCCGACAGCATTGCCCTGACAGACCCAAGCGCCCCCCTCAATGCCGGCCGCATGCGGATCGAGTTGTTGTCGGGCTTGACCGTCGCGCTGGCACTTGTGCCAGAAGCCGTCGCCTTTGCATTCGTTGCAGGCGTTCCGCCACTGGTTGGCCTGTACGCCGCCTTTATTGTGGGCCTTATCACCGCCGTCATCGGCGGGCGACCCGGCATGATCTCTGGCGCGACGGGGGCTTTGGCGGTTGTTATGGTAAGCCTCGTGGCTCAGCATGGGATCGAATATCTGTTTGCGACCGTCGTCATGATGGGTTTGATTCAGATCATTGTCGGCATCATGCGTTGGGGTAAGTTCATCCGCCTCGTGCCGCATCCGGTGATGTTGGGCTTCGTCAACGGTTTAGCCATCGTCATTTTTATGGCGCAACTCGGTCAGTTCAAAGTGCCCGGGTCTACCGAGGTGTCAGGCCATGGTGTCGGCGGCGGAGCATGGCTGTCCGGTGCGCCGATGGTCTGGATGCTGGGGCTGACTGCATTGACCATGTTTATCATCTGGGCCGCGCCCAAAGTCACCAACCTGATCCCCGCGCCGCTGGCGGGCATCGGTATTGTCGCCGCTATCGTCATCATCTTTGGCATTGATGTGCCTGTCGTTGGCGATCTGGCCTCGATCGAAGGTTCGTTGCCGCCGTTCCATGTGCCGATGGTGCCGTTCACGTGGGAAACGGTTCAAATCATAGCGCCATATGCCCTAATCCTTGCGGCCATCGGTTTGATTGAAAGCCTGCTGACCCTGAACCTTGTGTCAGAGATGACGAACCAGCGTGGAGGTGCCAGCCAAGAATGCATCGCGCAAGGTGTTGCAAACACAGTCACCGGCTTTTTTGGTGGCATGGGCGGTTGTGCGATGATCGGGCAAAGTATGATCAACGTGAAATCCGGCGGTCGCACGCGCATTGCAGGCATCGCGGCTGCGTTGTTCCTATTGGCCTTCATTCTTTTTGCGTCCGGCCTGATTGCGCAAATCCCGCTGGCCGCCCTGGTCGGCGTCATGTTCATGGTGGTAATAGGCACGTTCGCTTGGAACTCTTTTTCTATCCTGCGCAAGGTGCCGCGCACGGACGCTGTGGTCATCGTGTTGGTGACGGCCGTGACCGTCGCGACCGACCTTGCGACTGCGGTGCTGGTCGGTGTCGTCGTTTCGGCATTGGCCTATGCTTGGAACAACGCGACCCGTATCCACGCGAAAACTTATCGTACGCCAGAAGGCGCGAAGGTTTATCAGATCCAAGGGCCATTGTTTTTCGGCTCCGCCGAGGGCTTTAACGAGTTATTCGACGTGGACGAAGATCCGTCACTGGTCATCGTCGATTTTGATGGCAGCCGTGTTGTGGACCAATCTGCGCTGGCTGCTATCGAAACCATCGCGGGCAAGTATGAAGCTGCGGGTAAGTCTATCCAGTTGCGGCATCTGTCGCGTGATTGTCATCGCCTGCTGTCAAAGGCAGGCCACCTGATAATCGACAGCGACGACGACCCCGATTACGCGCTGGCAGTCGACTATTCTGTCCGTACTGGGGTGCTGGGCGGTCATTGATGCCTTGTAATTGAGCGATTGCGCGGAAACATGGCGGAATGCTGCGTTTCCGACTCGCCAAACCCGAGTAGGATCAGAATACTCCACTCAGTTTAAAAAACGACGGGGACCCGCCATCATGTTCTATCGCTCACTCGCTGCTGCCGTTTTGCTTGCCACTACGGCACATGCGCAGACTGATCTGCCCTTTGCGCTGGATTGGAAATTCGAGGGGCCAGCCGCGCCCTATTTTGCTGCCATCGACAATGGGCATTTCGCTGATGCCGGTCTGAACGTCACGATTGAAGCGGGGAACGGGTCACTGGACGCTATCCCTAAGGTCGCGACGGGCGCTTTCCCCGTAGGCTTTGCCGACATTAACAGCCTGATTAAGTTCCTTGATCAGAACCCGGGTGCGCCGGTGATCGCGGCGATGATGGTCTACGATAAGCCGCCCTTTGCGATCATTGGCCGTAAGTCGTTAGGCATCGACGGACCGAAATCCCTAGAAGGCAAAATCCTTGGCGCGCCGCCGCCCGATGGTGCTTGGGCGCAGTTTCCGATCTTTGCCGCTGAAAATGATCTGGACATGGCTGCGATTACCGTCGAACCCGTCGGCTTTCCGACGCGTGAACCGATGTTGGCCGAAGGCAATGTCGCCGCAATCACCGGCTTTTCCTTCACATCCTATTTGAACGCTGCCAGGCTTGGGGTGCCAGAAGATGATCTGGTAACGATGCTGATGGCCGACTACGGCGTCGATCTTTACGGCAATGCTGTGATCGTGAACACGGAATATGCCGCCGCAAACCCTGATGTCATCAAGGGCTTTCTAACTGCCGTCGCAGAGGGCTGGTCAGACGCAATTGCCGATCCAGCCGCCGTTATTCCGATGTTGATCGAACGCAACCCCGCTGCGGACGCGGCGTTGGAGCAGCGCCGTCTGGAACTGTCGATCCGCGATAACGTTGATACCGATTGGGTTAAAGCCAACGGGTTTGGCGGCATCGACGCGGACCGCATGGCAAACAGCCTGACGCAGATCGCCACGACCTATGAATTTACGACGGCACCTGATGCAGCGCTCTATTTCACCAGCGACTACCTGCCGGAGGGCGGGTTCAAGCTGGCGGACTAAGGTTTGGAAAATCTCATTGACATCAAGGGGGTGCGGCACTCTTACCGCACCGCCTCTGGCCCCTTACCCGTTCTTGACGGGCTGGAGTTGAGCGTGCCCGAGGGCGGCTTTGTGGCCGTCGTCGGGCCGTCCGGTTGCGGCAAATCCACGTTAACGCGGCTTATAGCGGGGCTGCTGATCCCCGACGAAGGCGAGGTTGCGGTGCATGGTAAACGCATCACTGCGCCGCGCAGCAACGTGGGTATGGCCTTTCAGAACCCGGTGCTGCTGGAATGGCGAACCATTCTGCAGAACGTTTTATTGCCGTTAGAAATCGTGCCGACAAAGCTGACACGCGCACAAGGTGAAGAACGTGCCCGCAAGTTGCTGGCGCTCGTCGGTTTGGAAGGGTTCGAGGGTAAACGCCCCTCGGAACTTTCTGGTGGAATGAAGCAGCGCGCTTCTCTTTGCCGCGCGCTGATTCACTCACCAGAGGTGCTGATCCTGGATGAACCCTTTGGTGCGCTTGACGCATTCACCCGTGAAGACCTCTGGCAAATCATGCATCGTGTGAAGGCAGAAGAGCCGTTTACCGGCGTCCTGATTACTCATGACTTGCGCGAATCGATCTTTCTTGCCGATCAGGTCGTCGTGCTGTCGGGGCGACCGGCCAAGACACAGTTCGTACTGGATATTCCAGATACCGGCCTGCGCACGCTAGAGGATCTTTATATGCCGCAGGCCGCAGAGCGATTGAATATTTTGCGGCACCAGATCGAGGTCGCCCAAGGGCGGGTTGCAGCATGAAGGCGCGTCAGGTTCTTGTCCCGTTTGCCGCGGTCGTCGTTTTCCTGGTGCTCTGGGAGGCGCTCGTTTGGGTCATGGGGTGGCCGAATTACAAGATGGCCTCGCCCAGCGACCTGATTCCTGCTTACGAGAAATACTGGAATCTGTTTTTGATTATGGGCTGGCAGACCCTGTGGCGGACAATCGTTGGTTTACTACTGGCTGTCGTCTTCGGCATCGCACTTGGTATGGTCATGGGCTTTTCGCGCACGATGCGCGACGCACTATATCCTTTGCTCGTGGGATTTAACGCTGTCCCGAAGGCGACAGTGGTGCCCATAGTTGCATTGATGTTCGTCGGCTGGCACGATTTTAACACGGTGCTGATTGCCTTCATGATCAGCTTCTTCCCAATCGCCGTGTCCGTCAGTATTGGGCTGTCCACGCTAGAGCCCGAATACCGCGACATTCTCCGTTCGCTTGGTGCCTCGCAATCCATGATCTTCTGGAAAATTGCGCTGCCCAAGACTTTGCCGGAATTCTTTGGCGCGTTGAAAGTCTCGGTCACGCTGGCTTTCATCGGTACCAATCTGATGGAGATCGTGTCGCCCCATGGCCGAGGCCTTGGGGCGTTGTTCGATAGTGGCAAGACCAACTCTGATTACCCGTTGATGTTCGCGGTGCTGATCGCCTTGGCGTTCCTTGGCATCGTACTTTATTATATCGTCGTCGCACTAGAGAAGATTTTTGCCGGCTGGGCGGATCGGACCGTCTAGACCTCCCCGGGCCGCTTCAGGCTGAACACCTCGGTTACCGTCGCAAAATCGCGGTAGCCGAGGCGCGACACCGGGTTGAACTTCAACACGTCAAAGATGCCGTCAATAATGCAGTCGTCGGAAAGACGGATGCCGATGACCTCACCGATTACCATGAAATTATGCTCTCCCTCTAAGGTCACGATCTGGGTCATCTTGCATTCCAGCGTGGCAGGTGAGGCCGTGACGAAGCCGCAGTCGATAGTGTCACACTGACCTTTCTCGAGACCGGTCAGCGCAAACTCGTCTGTTTCCTTCTCCCATGGACCGGAGCTTTGGTTCATCACGTCCCGCAACGCATGGCTGACGATATTAACCGCAAACACGCCGGTTTCGCGGATATTAGCGACCGAATCTTTGGTGCCGTCGCGGTCAGGTTTTGCCCCAGTGGACGCGAACATAACCTGTGGTGGGAAATAACTGACCGCGTTGAAAAAGGAGTATGGTGCAAGGTTGTCTGATCCGTCCGATCCCCGCGTCGAAATCCAGCCGATGGGGCGGGGGGTGACGATGGCATTGAACGGGTTGTGTGGCAGGCCGTGGCCTGCGCCGGTACTGCGGTCTGGGCGGTAAAACATGGCGGGTGGTCCCTTTCATCCGATTTGCGCTACAGCTAGCGTGCGATCACGACACGGACCAGAAAGAAGACACGCACAGCATGGATATCACCACCGCACGGGAACGTCCCGATGACTACTGGGAGGTCGAGGCGTTATACGATACATGCTTTGCCCCCGGCCGTACTGCGCTGTCGTCCTATCGCCTGCGCGACGGCGTCGATCCGATCCCGCAGCTGTGTATTGTCGCCCGGGACGGCTATGGACAGGTCGCAGGCGCAATCCGCAACTGGCCGATCCGCGTCAGCGAAAAAGACGCGATCCTGCTGGGTCCTGTCGCCGTTCACCCCACGCATCAGGGCGAAGGCATTGCTGCCTTGTTGATCTGGCGGTGTCTAGAGGTTGCGGCCAAGGGCGGCTGGCCTCGGATTATGCTTGTCGGTGACGGCCCCTATTACGGACGTTTTGGTTTTGTGAAGCTAGAAGGCGTGACGATGCCGCCGCCGACAAACCCCGACCGAGTCTTGGGAATCGCATTGCGCCGCGGTGGCTGGGACGGTGTAACAGGGGACGTTACGCGCGCACACGATTGAAAATTATCCCCGGTTGCATATGTTTGAAAAACCCAACCAACAGGCTTGCCATGAAGACGATCAACGCCGAGATCTCTGACTTGACCCCCCTTACCGACGATGACCGCGCCCGGATACGCGCGCTGGCAAAGCGGCAGCGCCGTGCGAACGGACTTTTGATGCGGGCTATCAATTTTGTCGGGTCTCAGGTCGAAGATACGTTGAAATTCCTGCCCAAAGGCGCGCGAAGTCAGATTGATGGCGCCGCGCGAGCGGCACTGACCCAAAGTTATGAAGTTGCGTCGAAATCCCGTGAAGGGGCGTTGGGGCAGGCGATCAATACGGACCGGATGCATAAGATCATGGCGACGCTGTCAGGTGCCGTCGGTGGTTTCGGCGGCTTGCCTACTGCATTGGCAGAACTCCCCGTTGCGACCACGATGATCTTTCGCGCAGTCCAAGGTGTTGCCGCCCAATATGGCGAGGATCCTGCCGCGCCAGAGACCCGACTTCAGGCACTTGCCGTCTTTGGCGCTGGTACGGATGGCGAGGACGGGATTGATACATCGTTCCTCGGCGCGCGGTTGGGATTGTCAGGGGCTGCTGTGCATACGCTGATTGCCCGCGTCGCACCGCGCTTTGCGACTGTTCTAACGCAAAAGCTGGCGACGCAGGCTGTGCCAATCCTAGGCGCCGCCGCCGGGGCGGGCACGAATTACGCATTCACGCAATATTACGTCGAGATGGCTCATGTCCATTTTGGTCTACGGCAGCTGGCCCGCGTACACGGCGAGGACGCCGTGCTGGATGTGTTTCACGCGGCCTTGGTCGACCGTCAGGTAACGGCAGCGCGCGACGCCTGATGGTTTTCGGCCAGCCAGGCATTTATGATTTCGCGGATGTCCTGTTCGCCGGCAGCCAAAGCCGCTGATACGGCCTCTCCCGCTGCGACCAGGTCAACTTGGCGCAGCAGGTGTTTGACAGGTCCGACAGAGGCGGGACGCATCGACAGGCTCCGAAACCCGATGGCAGTCAGCACGAGTGCCTCTAGCGGGCGGCCCGCGTCTTCGCCACAAAACGACAAGGGGGTACCTGCTGCGTCGCAGCGCTGTACCACTGTTTGCAGAAATGTAAGAAAGCTGCCGTTTAACGTGTCATACCGGCGACGCACCAATTCGTTTTCGCGATCAGCCGCGTAAAAGAATTGTTTTAGATCGTTGCCACCGACCGATATGAAATCAACCTCTTTAAAGAACGCGTCAGGGGCATAGGCCAGCGACGGCGTTTCCAGCATCGCGCCGACTTCTAGTTTAGAGGGTAGAGGATTGCCAAGTTTGGCCTCTCTGGCGGTGACTTTGTCCAGTTCTGCCCGGGCTTGGCGGAATTCGGAGTGAAGGGTGATAAAGGGGAACATCACGGCCAGCGGACCACCGTTCGCCGCCCGCATTAGTGCCTGCAGCTGCATCCGCAAAATGCCCGGTTTATCAAGCCCGACGCGGATCGCCCGCCAACCCATCGCTGGGTTCGGTTCGTCATTGGGCTTCATGTAGGGCAGGACCTTGTCAGATCCGATATCCAGTGTCCTAAAGGCGACACGCTTGCCGTGGGCCGCCCCCATGACGCGCGCATAAAGCGCTGACAGCTCTGATCGTTTTGGCATCTGGCTACGGATCAGAAACTGAAGTTCGGTGCGGAACAGTCCGACGCCCTCTGCGCCGGAAGAGGGCAGCGAGGGCAAGTCGGCCATCAAGCCCGCGTTCATGTGCAAGGACACAGTTGTACCACAGGTACCGACGGCGGGAAGGTCGCGCAATGAGGCATAGCGTTCCTGCGCGCGCGTCTGCATCGCAAGCTTGTCCGCAAAGGCCGCTTTGACGCTGTCGTCTGGGCGCAGATGTACGACGCCCTGTTCGCCATCCACAAGGATGGCGTCGCCGTTCAGTGCCTCTGTCGTGATGCCCTTTGCGTTGATCACCAGTGGAATGGCCCACGCGCGGGCGACAATGGTAGCATGCGACCCAACAGAGCCTTCTTCCAGCACGATCCCGCGCAGCGCTTTACCGTAATCGAGCAACTCTCCTGGACCGATGTTCTTTGCAATCAGGATCGGATTTTCAGGCATCTCGGCGCCGGTGTTTTTGCCTTGGCCGGTCAGGATGCGCAGCAGTCGGTTCGACAGGTCGTCCAGATCGTGTAGCCGCTCTCGCATATAGGCGTCGCCGGCTTGGCTCAGGCGGGATCGAGCTAGCGATTGTTCTTTTTCCACCGCAGCTTCGGCGGACAGACCTGTGGCGATATCCGCTTCCATCCGGCGCAACCAGCTGCGGGAATTCGCGAACATGCGGTAGGCTTCGAAGATCTCAACTTGATCAGGCGACATGCTGCGGCTGCCGTTCAACAAGTCGTCGACGGTGGTGCGCAGGGTTTCAACGGCGTCTCGCAGGCGTTCCAGTTCCTTGTCTGGATCGTCGGAAATCGGATTAGTGACGACCACGCGCGGTTCGTGCAGATAGACGTTGCCTGCGCTGGCACCCTCTTGGGCAATAGACCCTCGGAACATGACTGGCTGCTGATGTCGAGCGGACAGGGCGGCACCTTCGCCGACGAAAGCGCCAAGTTCGGTCATTTCGGCCAGAACCATGGCCACGACTTCTAGCGCGTAGACCTCATCGGGGGTAAACGCGCGGGCGTCCTTGGATTGGACAACCAGCACCCCCAAAGCGTCGCCCAACCGTTGGATTGGCACGCCACAGAAGGACGAATACCGCTCCTCTCCGGTTTCTGGCATGTAGCGGAACCCTTTGGCGGAAGGCGCATCCGCCGCGTTCACGACCCGCCGCGTGCGGGCAACGCGGCCAACAAGGCCTTCACCGAGGCGCATCCGGGTCTTATGGACGGATTCCGCCTGTAGGCCCTCGGTTGCGCATAATTCAAGCGTATCCGCGTCACGGAACAGGTAAATAGAGCAGACTTCGGTCTGCATGGACGTCGCGATCAATTCGACGATCCGGTCCAGCCGTTCCTGACCGGCCGAATCCTCTGCCAAAGCGCGGCGTAGACGGCCCAACAGCTTACGGCTTTCGGTTTCGATCTTTTCGGGCATAGCTCCCCCAGCGTCTTGTCCCTCCTCCCATATGCGGTTTCGTGCCCTTTGGGGAGGGTGAATGCGGCGGGGGCACCGGATCAATTCATCCTTCGGTTGCGGTTCTTCTAAACTGCTATGGGTTTAAGCTGATATTTACGGCCATGCTCCCATGTTGTCGGCAGGCGAAGTCGACGAAGAGAGTGAATATGCCGAAGCGTGTGATAACTTATGCAGCCTTAATGCATTTATTGACTTTCGGCAGCGTCAGCCAAGCCGAAGATTGGAGCTATGATGGTGCAAATGGCCCAGATTATTGGGCCGACGTGTCATCCGACTACGCAATTTGTGCAGAAGGGCGCTTTCAGTCGCCTTTCAATATCGTTCCCGATATCGACGCCGATTTGGCGGACCTCGACATTCACTATGGACGCCTGCCGGTGGCAGTGACGAACAACGGTCATACGCTCGTCACCAGTGGCGGCCCCGAAGATCATGTGAAGATCGGGGATACGGACTACAAATTGTTGCAGTTCCACTTTCACACACCCAGCGAGCACCTCATCGACGGGACTAGTTTTCCGATGGAGGTACATTTTGTCCATCAGGCCGCCGACGGTCGCTTTGCCGTTATTGGCGCGATGATTGCAGAGGGGGACGCGAACCCCGCAATCGCGCAACTTTGGAACGTGGCGCCTTACGATCATGGTGCGACTGGCAGCGGCGACGCGGTTATTACCTTGGCTGACCTTCTACCCATCGATCGAAGCTATATAAGATTCATGGGGTCACTGACGACGCCACCCTGCACAGAGGGCATCAACTGGCAGATGCTGATGACACCGATCACCGCATCTGCTGAACAGATTGCGGCCTTCAGGTCAGTCTTTCCCAACAATGCCCGACCAATCCAGCCTCGGAATGGCCGGCTTGTTGTCGCGGAACGTTGAACGCGCCTGAGACCGGTCTGTCTAAGTTAGGTGGAAAATACCCTAGGGGGTGCCGTAGATTGGTCGTCGGCGACATTGTTTACCGTCACCTTACAACGCGACGGCAAATCTGGACTGCCTTAGGCCGCCTTTTCCAAACCGAATGCATCATGTAACGCCTGCACAGCAAGTTCCATGTACTTGCGGTCGATCAGAACACTGATTTTAATTTCTGATGTCGTGATCACCTTGATGTTGATGCCTTCGTCACGCAGGACGGCAAACATCTTGGCCGCGACTCCAGCGTGGCTGCGCATGCCGATACCAACAATACTAATTTTGGCGACGCCTTCGTCCGCAACCAGATCGTGGAAGTTAATTGACCCATCGGCCTTGGCTTCTTCCATCGCCTTTTGCGCGCGCATGACCTGATCCACAGGGCAAGAGAAGGTCATGTCTGTACGACCTTCTTCCGAAATATTCTGCACAATCATGTCGACATTTACGCCCGCAGTCGCCAGTGGGCCAAAGATTGCGGCGGCGATACCGGGCCTGTCGGCAACCGAGATCAGCGTCATCTTCGCCTCGTCACGGGAATAGGCCACACCGGCCACGACATTGCTTTCCATGATGTCCTCCTCGGCGCACACCAGCGTGCCCGCGTTATCTGATGGTTCTTCGAACGACGACAAGACCCGCAGCTTGACACCGAAGCGCATGGCAAGTTCCACTGATCGCGTCTGCAGGACCTTGGCACCTAGCGAAGCAAGTTCAAGCATTTCTTCGAAAGCGATGCGGTCCAGCTTGCGGGCCTTCGACGTGATACGCGGGTCAGTGGTATAGACACCGTCAACATCGGTATAGATGTCGCATCTTTGCGCACCAAAAGCCGCAGCGAATGCGACAGCGGTGGTGTCAGAACCGCCACGGCCTAGCGTGGTAATCCGGCCCTCTGGGCTGACGCCTTGAAATCCGGCGACGACGGCAACTTTCATACCTTCAGCGAATTTCGCGGCGATGTTCTCAGTTGGGATCGCTTCGATCCGCGCATTGGCGTGGGCCGACGTCGTTTGCACCGGAACCTGCCAACCTTGCCAACTACGTGCGGGGATATCCATTTCCTGCAACCGCAGTGCCATCAGACCTGCAGTCACGTTCTCGCCGCTGGCCGTTACGGCGTCGTATTCGCGGGCGTCGTAAAGGGGCGAGGTTTCATTTACCCAGCCGACCAATTCGTTGGTTTTACCCGACATGGCAGAGACGACGACGATCACATCGTAGCCATTCGCCACCTCAAGCGCCACGCGCTTTGAGGCGCGGGCGATCCGGTCGAGGTTGGCGACCGAGGTGCCGCCGAATTTCATCACGAGTGTAGGCATATCAACCTCGGGTCAGCTTTTGTCCGCGCCTGCTTTAGTGGCAAGCCGACCCAAGGGCAATGCCCCCTTAAAAGGGATGATCGTGACCATCCCACGTTTTAAAGCACCCCGTGATGTCTAATGACAGGGCATCGAACTGGTCCCGAAGGCCAGTCGCCGCTTGGGTGGGCGTAATCGCAGCACTGCTGCCGCCCATATCGGTCTGCACCCAGCCGGGATGATAGATGCCGACCGGCACGCCATCGCCTTTTAGGTCCACAGCCAGGTTGCGGCCAAGGTTCAGCACCGCAGCCTTTGAGGCGCGGTAGATATACGACCCGCCCGGGGCATTGGTGTCAGACGCCATCTGACTTGAAATTATGGCAATCTTGCCCTTGGCCGCCTTAAGGTTTGGTAAGAGGGCTTGGATAGACAGGAATACTCCAGTCACGTTCACCGCAAAAGCTTGCGCCCAAAGATCGGCGGTGAGGTCTTCCAGTGCCATGCCTTTTTCGACATAGACACCCGCGTTGCAGACCAGCAGGTCTAGCGGTTGGCCACCGAAATCTTTCGCCATCTGCGCGACGGACCCGGGGTCTGCGACGTCCAGCCGCAACCATTCCTTTTGCGGCGCGTCGCGGTGGGTGCCGATTACGGCTTCGCCACGTGCGCGGTAGGCGTCGAACATCGCGCGACCGATGCCACGGTTTGCACCGGTGATAAGCGTGGTCATGGGGTGGTTCTCCTAGTTGGTACGACGTCGCGGCTTGAATGGCAGCGGCAGCACAGGGATGTCGTCTGCGATCAAATCCCGGACCTCTGCGCCGCTCGCTTGGCCATAGATAGGACGTTCCGCCACTTTGCCTTCGTGCATCGCCCGCGCTTCTTTTGCAAAGCTGCGACCAACGTCATCGGACGTCGCCTCAACGTGTTTGCGCAATTTTTCTAGTGGTGTGGGGGTGCGGTCGAATTCAGCTGTTGCCACGGCGGGGGCCATGATTGTTTTAGTGATTTGGGTCGATCCGCATGTCGTACAGGCCAATTGGCCCGCGTCAGCTAACGCCTGATAGGCATCTGCCGACCGGAACCAGCTTTCGAACCGATGAGATTTGTCGCAGGTCAGAGTGTAGCGGATCACGGGGATGGGGTCCGATCAAGGTTGCGGATAAAGATAGACCGTCCCAGCCTAGTTGCAACCGGGTTAGAGCTTTGACGGATCGAAGTCCTCGACGAGGCGCCGCAGGGCGGGTTCTGCGAGTTTTGACGCGGCCTTCGCTAAGGGAAACCACTTGCGTTTACGTTCGGACCGCTCTGGCCAGTCGCTTGCGACTTGTTGAACCAGAAGGGGATAAACCATCACGACAACAGGCGTCGTGCGCCGCGACAAGGGTTTGACGTAGGAATAAACGCCAAGACATCGATCAATGGGTCTTCCTGTCAGGCCAGCTTCTTCCCATGCTTCCGTTGCCGCAGCCTCTGCCGGGGTTTGCTTGTGCATCGGCCAGCCCTTGGGCACGATCCAGCGGTTCGTTCGACGAGATGTAATTAAGCACACCTCGACCGCGCCAGTCGAGTCCAACCGATAGCACAATGCCGCGAACTGGCCGCGTACGTCCGTCTTGCCGCCGCGTAGTTTCAGCGGCAGTTGACTGCGGGGTGCGGCAGGGGTGGTGTCTTCGGCCAAGTGTCTTACATCCCGTGATATGCACTCTGTGGTCCCACACCCCTATGACGTCCGCAAGACGCAAACCCCGCCGATGTTTATCGGGTCGGAAATTTATCGCCATTCTTCTTATGGGCCGTTTCATCCGTTGCGGGTGCCGCGTGTTTCCACTGTCATGGATCTGTGCCGCGCAATGGGCTGGATCGCGCCGGGACAATACCTAACGTCACCCCGTGCGAAGCCAGCCGCGCTGTTTTCGTTCCACACACCAGAATACATCGCGGCCCTTCAACGTGCAGAAGCGACGCAAAGCGTGACTGATACCGATCGTGCGCGCCATAGCATAGGTACATCGAACAACCCGGTCTTTACCGAGATGTACCGCCGGCCTGCGACTTCTGCCGGTGCGGCCTTGCTGGCGGGAGAGTTGCTGCGCCACCCCGGTACGGTCTTTACGCCCGCTGGCGGGACGCATCACGGATTTCCCGACAGGGCCGGGGGGTTTTGCTACCTCAACGATCCTGTTCTCGGCATCCAAGCGTTGCGCCGCAATGGTGCGGCGCGGATTGCCTACCTCGATATCGACGCGCACCACTGCGACGGTGTAGATCATGCATTTCGGGCCGATCCAGATACGCTGCTGATTTCGACCCACGAGGAAGGGCGCTGGCCCCGGACAGGGCCACTCAATGACGCGGGCGTCGGTAATGTGTTCAACGTGCCGCTGCCGCCCGGGGCGCACGACGACGACATGGCGATTGTGCGCGACACCGTAATTCTGCCTGCCTTAGCGGCCTTTCGCCCCGATGCCATCGTGCTGCAATGCGGGGCCGACGCGGTGCTAGAGGATCCGCAGTCCCGTCTAGCACTGTCCAATAATGCACATTGGGCAATTTTGTCGGCGATTCGCCCCATGGTATCGCGTTTGATGGTACTGGGTGGCGGAGGCTATAATCCGTGGAGCGTGGGCCGTCTGTGGTCTGGCAACTGGGCGATCCTGAACGATTTGCCGATACCGTTGGTTTTGCCGGGTGCCGCACAAAGCGTTCTTGCCGGGCTGCGCTGGGATGGGCAGCGCCGCGTGACGGTTCCACCCCCGCATTGGATCAAAACCCTGCGCGACGTGCCGCGTTATGGATTGATCCATGACTCCACGCGTCATGCCTGTGATCACCTTTCGGCGCGTCTGTTGAGTTGGACTTGATCACGTCTTGCGGCGCATCGGCCCACGCGGGATAGTCACGCCAAGTCAAAGGATCCGGACCGCCATGAAATTTTTGATCGCACTCGTTCTGACTAGCGCGCTGGGTACCGCCGCGCAGGCCCGGGATGTGACCGTATTCGCGGCGGCGTCGTTAAAAGAACCGCTGGACCAGTTTCTGCTGACACTGCCGGGTGTGACAGTCAGCTACGGCGGTAGCGGTACGCTTGCACGGCAGGTCATGGCCGGCGCGCCTGCCGATCTGGTGTTTCTGGCGCATCCCGACTGGATGCAGGCACTGGACGATGCGGGAATGTTGATGCCGGACACGCGCACCGACTTGCTGGGCAATCAGATCGTCCTCGTGGCGCCGGCAGGTACGGCCGATGTGGCGCTGACGCCTGATGGGATTGCGCAGGCGCTGGGTGATGATGGCCGGTTGGCAATCGGCCTGACGACGTCTGTCCCCGCAGGTATTTACGGGCGAGAAGCGCTGCGGGCACTAAATTTGTGGGATAGCGTCAAGGATCACTTGGCAGAGGTCGACAATGTCCGCGCCGCTCTTGCCCTGACCGATAGGGGCGAGACGCCTCTCGGTCTTGTCTATCGCACCGACGCCCGTGTTGCGCCGTCTGTCAGTGTGGTCGCGACTTTTCCCACCAACAGCCATGCGCCTATCCTTTATCAAGCGGCGATCGTCACCGGGGCGAATCCAGCGGCGCAAGCAGTGCTTGATGCGCTGAAATCTAACAAAGGGCAGGCCACCTTTGCCAGTGCCGGGTTCATCCCGCTGGTTGCGCCCTGATGCTGACCCTTGATGCCGCCGCATGGGCAGCCGTAGCGCTGTCGCTACAGGTCGCAGTCGTGGCAACCTTGATAAGCCTGCCGCTTGCCGTCGGCGTCGCATGGTTGCTGGCCCGCAAGAGGTTCTGGGGCAGGGGGTTGCTGAATGGGCTGGTACACCTGCCGTTGGTCCTGCCGCCCGTCGTGACAGGTTATCTGCTGCTACTCGCTTTTGGCACCCAAGGCCCGATTGGCGGGTTTCTGCGAGACACCTTTGGCATCACGCTGGCTTTTCGCTGGACTGGGGCTGTTCTGGCCGCCGCGATCATGGCGTTTCCGCTGGTCGTCCGCGCGATTCGTCTGGGATTCGAAGCCGTGCCAGCGGGACTGGAGGACGCGGCTAGCACGCTGGGCGCATCGCGCACCCGTGTCTTTGCCACGGTGACTTTGCCGCTGATCGCCCCAGCCGTGCTTGCTGGTGCAGTTTTGGGCTTTGCCAAGGCGCTAGGTGAATTTGGGGCCACAATCACCTTTGTCGCAGCGATCCCCGGCCAGACCCAGACGATCCCCTCGGCAATCTACGGCCTGCTGCAGGTTCCGGGGCAAGACGGGGCCGTCGTGTCGCTGGTCGTCATCTCTATCGTGTTGGCCATGGGCACCTTGGCCTTGGCAGAGTGGTTGTCGCGCCGGATGTCCGCGCGGTTGGGCGCATGATCGACATTGCGATCACCAAGGGTTTGGGGGATTTCACCCTTGATGCCGCCTTTACCGCCCCTGCCGGGGTTACGGCAATCTTTGGACGGTCTGGGTCTGGCAAGTCGTCTCTGATCAACTGCATCGCGGGGCTTATGCGTCCTGACAGCGGGCATATCCGCGTAGGGGGGCGTGACGTGACGCAACAGCCCGTCTACCGCCGCCGTATCGGCTATGTCTTTCAGGACGCGCGGTTGTTTCCACACATGAACGTAGCAAAAAACCTTGCCTACGGTGGCACCCATGACCGCGATTCCGTCATTGCTATGCTAGGGTTGGAGGGGCTGCTGGATCGCCGCCCGACGACCTTGTCTGGTGGTGAAAAGTCCCGTGTCGCCATCGGACGCGCCTTGATGTCCAACCCTCAATTGCTACTGATGGACGAACCCCTTGCCGCGTTGGATCACGCCCGTAAGGCCGAGGTGCTGCATTACCTTGAACGGCTTTGCGCCACGACGGCTGTTCCTGTCATTTACGTTAGTCACGCCATGTCAGAGGTTGCGCGTCTAGCCACGACGCTGGTGTTGATGGAACAGGGCCGCGTGACACGTGCGGGGCCGCTGGACGAAATCCTGTCCGATCCTGCCGCAGTGCCGCTGGTCGGCATACGCGACGCAGGCGCAGTATTGACTGGGACCGTGCGCGGGTTGAACGCCGCTTACGGCTTAACAGAGGTCGCCTTGTCCGCCGGTCGGCTGATTTTGCCGGGCCGGTTAGGTCACCTTGGCGACCGCGTGCGCCTGCGTATTCCCGCGCAAGATGTAATTCTGTCGATCCAGCGGCCAGTCGGCTTGTCAGCGCTGAATGTATTGGCGTGCCGGATTGCCGCAATAGAGGTCGGGCATGGCCCGGGCGTCGCCGTGTCGTTGATCTGCGGTCGAGACCGGTTGTTGGCCCGAATCACGCGTCGGTCCGCGGCCTTGATGGGCTTGCGCGTGGGGCAAGAGGTTCATGCGATCTTGAAAGCCACCGCCGTTTCACCGCAGGATATCGGGGGGGCAAACACATGACGAAGACCACCCCACGCTTTATCGTCATGGGAGTGTCCGGTTGCGGCAAATCACATATTGGTGCTGCGCTGGCGGACCGTCTGCGCCTACGGTTTCTTGACGGCGACAGCCTGCATCCTGCGGCCAACATCGACAAGATGTCTCAGGGCCAACCGTTGAACGACACCGATCGCGCTCCTTGGCTGGACGCGGTGGGGGCGGCGCTAGGTGAAAATGCAGATATCGTCGCCTGTTCGGCGTTAAAACGCGCCTATCGTGATCGGATCAGGGCCAAGGCATCCGGTGCGATCTTTATTCACTTAAATGGCGACCGCGCGGTGCTGGAACGTCGGGTGTCCAGTCGCCCGGGCCATTTCATGCCTGCGACCTTGCTGGATAGCCAGCTTAACACGCTGGAACCACTCGCGCTGGATGAAGCGGCGATCATCGTCGATCTGGATCAATCGCCAGAGGCTATCGTCGATCAGATCGTTACAGCGGGTTGGTTCGGAACAAGGTGACCTTCAGCCCGCCGTGCGGCACTTGAAGTCGGTCGGCTGTGAACGGCAGAGCAGTTGCTTTGGCAAGTCCGGGTTCGCTTGTCACTAGACCCACCCGCCATCCGCGAAAACGGTCCTTCAACGTCGCACCCAATGCACCGTAAAGCGGGAACAGCAGATTACGGTTTCCGATCCGCGCACCGTATGGTGGATTGACCATGATAAGTCCCGGAGGTCCTGCAGGGCGAGGTAGGTCGCTGATTGCATGGTGGGCGAAAGTCGCGATGTCTCCTACGCCCGCACGTTCCGCGTTGGCGATAGCATTGCGTATGGCCCCGGTGTCGCGGTCTGATCCATAAAACCGCAAGTTGGTGTCGCGCGGTGTGTTGCAGTCCCGCATCGCGAAAAAAGCTTTAGCGTCATAGCTTGCAAGCTGCATGAACGCGAAATCCCGCGACCGCCCCGGCATCATGCCGCGCGCGATCTCTGCCGCTTCTATTACAAATGTGCCGGATCCGCACATCGGGTCAACAACAGGTTCGGTCCCGGTATAGCCGCAATGTGCAAGGAATA
The DNA here is from genome assembly GCA_024635625.1 of Loktanella sp. Lineage (GTDB taxonomy): Bacteria > Pseudomonadota > Alphaproteobacteria > Rhodobacterales > Rhodobacteraceae > Loktanella. Next base: position 20,980 of record JAGXIQ010000037.1, read on the forward strand.
GGGATGCTAGCGTTTCTCGCATCGGGGCCTTGCCGACAGCCTCTTTATGGCCGCGCTTGTGCAGGCTTTCGCCAGAGGTATCGACGGATAGCGTAACCGTATTGTCGTCGATTCTGACTTTCAGGGTCACGGGCGCGTCGGCCGCGATTGTTATGCCAGTCTCTTCGCGCAGGGCGGTTTCGATCCGCTGGGTGGCCGCACCGGCGTGATAAATCTTTGATGCCTTGCAGGTCACCTCGACCCGGACAGGGACGTCGGCGCGAAGGGTTTCGCCCCACGGAAACTTGCGCGACCGCTTGTCGAGTTGCGCGAGGTGAAACGCCAAAAAACTGCCGAACCGCGCAAGGATACGACCCGCGCCGCGCAGTTCCAAATTGGCCCGCCAGACCTCTGGCCAGCCGCCCGTAAAGGTCACGCCCCCTTGCACGGCCTGTGCGCCGTCAAAGCCCGCCGCCTGCACCTGTGCGAGCAATAAAGGTTCCAGCCCCGGGGGGGCCGTCGCGAAAATTTCGAATGTCTGGTCTGTCATTGCTGTCACCTACAGCCAAATGCACGGCGGCGCATCTGGAAATGCGCCATGAAAGACGAACCGCCCTATCGTCATTTCTTGCGGTCCGGACCGGTCGGGACTAGCTATAGTGCATGATTACGCAAAAGATGAAGTATGCGCTAAAGGCCGTCATGGTGTTGGGCGACGAGGCCGCTGGTGACGCACGTCCGCTGCGGATCGAGGATATTGCGACCCGTTCCGGTGCGCCAAAGCGGTTTCTGGAACACATCCTGCTTGATATCAAAAAAGCCGGCTTTGTCGCCTCGACACGGGGACGATCGGGTGGCTACGTGTTGAACAAGGACCCCGCTACCGTTTCAATCCCATCGCTTCTGCGGTTGATCGATGGCCCAATCTCGCCTTTGCCGTGCCTATCGCGAGTGGCTTATCGCAAGTGCGACGATTGCCCCGACGAATCATCCTGTCGCATCCGTCGTGCCTTTTCAGAGGCGTTTTACGGCTACTTGCTGATGTTCGAAGGTATGACACTGAGCGATTTGCTGAAAGGTGAGGCACGCGGGGAAATGGTTCCCGAGCCAGAAATCACCGATCAAAGAGTCAATTAAGTCATTGTATTTATTATAAATATATTTTCGACAGTCATCTGTCGGCATAAGATCGCCTAAATCACGATAAAGCCGATAGATATTTAACTTGCTTAAAGACGATCAAATCTATCGTATTAAAGGTGTTGGGGCGTCGAGCCCGTCGCTTTAAGGATAGGATCATGACTTTCGACATTTCGATCAGGTTCGGTGTGCCTTGGGCGCTTCCTGGTCATATGGCTGGGCGTACCGCTGCACCCTATGCCATCGAACCGTCGCAAACGGCTCGGGGTTTGTCGCGGGGCTTGGGACGCGGTGTGGTGGCGACAGTCGTGGCTACTCTTTTGACTTTTGGGGCAGCAGCCTCGCTGCGGGCAGAGACGCTGCTGAATGTCAGCTACGATCCCACGCGCGAATTCTACCGTGCCTACGACGTGGAATTTGCCGATTGGTGGCAGGCGCAGGGCAACGAGGCCCCTAATGTTGAGGCAAGCCATGGAGGCTCCGGTTCTCAGGCAAGAGCGGTTATCGACGGGCTCGGCGCACAGGTGGTGACGCTGGCACTGGCTTCTGACATGGACAAGATCGCTGAAGCTGGCAAACTTCCCGTCGACTGGCAAAGCAAGCTGCCGCACAACGCCTCGCCTTATACCTCTACGATCGTGTTTTTGGTGCGCGAGGGTAATCCCAAGGGGATTACCGATTGGGGCGATTTGACCAAGGATGGGGTGGAGGTCATCACGCCAAACCCTAAGACGTCAGGTGGGGCGCGGTGGAATTACCTAGCGGCATGGGCATGGGCCGAAAAGAATGGTCAAGATCCCAAGGTCTTTGTCGGCAAGCTTTTCGCCAACGTCCCAGTTTTGGACAGTGGTGCACGTGGCGCAACGACGACCTTTGCCCAACGCGGCATCGGTGATGTATTGCTTGCATGGGAGAACGAAGCTTATTTAGCCTTGGCAGAGCTTGGCGATGATCAGTTCGATATCATCGTGCCCTCGGTTTCCATTCTCGCCGAACCTCCCGTAGCACTGGTCGAGGCAAATATCGCCAACGATCAACAGCGCGCAATGGCACAGGCCTACCTCGAGCATCTTTATTCCCCGAAGGCGCAAGCGCTGGCGTTCAAGAACTTTTATAGGGCGTGGGATACCTCTGCCGCGGATCCTGCGGATGTCGCCCGGTTCGCCAAGCTTGACCTTGTGACCATCGCTGACTTCGGCGGTTGGGCGAAGGCGCAGCCCGAACATTTCGGGGATGGAGGGATCTTCGACCAAATCTACGTGCCGCAATGACTAGCGCGTTTCTGCGGCAGCGATCGCCTATGCCGGGCTTTGGCCTGACTATGGGGCTGACAATCACGATGCTGTCGTTGATCGTTCTGCTGCCCATAGGTGCCCTTTTGTGCAAGGGTGCGAGCTTTGGCGCGGGCAATATCTGGGAGGTCGTGAACCGACCCCGTACATGGGCCGCGCTGTTCCTGTCGTTCCGCCTGGCGGCCTTTGCGGCGCTGTTCAATCTTGTCTTTGGTGTAATGCTTGCATGGGTTCTGGTGCGTTACCGCTTTCCCGGCCGCCGAATTTTGGATGCGGCAGTCGATCTGCCCTTTGCGCTGCCGACGGCCGTGGCGGGTATTGCGCTGACGACGCTTTACGCACCGAATGGGGTCTTTGGACAAGTGTTTGCGGGTCTTGGCTGGCGCATCGCTTATACTCAGTGGGGCATTTTTCTGGCACTGATCTTTGTCGGTCTGCCGTTTGTCGTTCGCACTGTGCAACCAGTGCTGGAAACGATGGACCACGAGGTCGAGGAGGCTTCGGCGACACTCGGGGCAGGGCGTTGGTTGACGATCCGGCGGATTATCCTGCCCATGCTGCTGCCCGCCGCCCTGACTGGTTTCGCCCTGTCGCTGGCTCGGGCTGTCGGTGAATACGGATCGGTCATCTTTATCGCGGGCAACATACCGTTGAAGACTGAAATTGCCCCCCTGCTGATCGTCATCCAGCTAGAGGAATTCAACTATGACGCCGCCGCTGCCATCGGAATCGCGATGCTTGCGATCTCTTTTACGCTGCTTCTGGCTATCAACCTGCTGCAAATCTGGAGCCGTCGGAGGATCGGAGATGTCTGAGCATGACACATCGCACAAAAGACCTGTCGCAGCTAATCCTGCGCTGTTTCTAACTGCACTCGCTTGCAGCCTGACAGGCGCGACTGTCGCCGCAAGCCTTGGTGCCTGCGTTCTGACCTGCGTGCTTGCCTATGTTGCAAGCGGCATTGCGGGCCTTCTGACGGCTGCCTTCGCCTCTGCCCTATCCGCAACTTCGATGCCCCGCACCCTTTGTAAGCCCGAAACATGCGTGAGGGTATTATGACCGTCGCGGCCCTTGCCCCTGTCACGTCGGAACGCCCCGCCGTCCGCTTTACACTGATCGCGGTCGCAGTTGTGGGCATGGCCTTGTTGGTGCTGGCCCCGCTGGTTGTTGTCTTTGCAGAAGCATTGGCACAGGGATGGACCGCCGCACTGGACAGCTTGTCCAATAAAGATGCCCAATCGGCAATCCGCCTGACTCTGACCGTTGCCGCTATCGCTGTGCCGATGAACGCGATCTTTGGGGTTGCCGCAGCATGGGCCATCACCAAATTCGACTTTCACGGCAAAGCTATTTTGATCACGCTGATCGATTTGCCTTTCTCGGTCTCTCCGGTTGTGGCGGGTTTGTGTATCGTGCTGCTGTTTGGCGCGAACTCTTCCGTGGGCGGCTGGCTGGTGACGCAGGGCTATCCCGTTGTATTCGCCTTGCCGGGCATCGTTCTGGCGACGCTGTTCATCACCTTCCCCGTCGTAGCGCGTGAATTGATCCCCTTGATGATAGAACAGGGCCGGACAGAGGAAGAGGCCGCATTAACCTTGGGTGCGTCTGGCTGGCATACGTTCTGGACCGTGACATTGCCCAATATCCGCTGGGCGCTGTTGTATGGTGTGCTGCTGTGCAACGCCCGCGCCATGGGCGAATTTGGTGCAATTGCCGTCGTGTCTGGCCGAATCCGGGGCCAGACCGCGACCATGCCGATCACGATAGAAATGCTGTATAACGAATACCTTTCCGTCGCAGCCTTCACGCTGGCCGCAGTATTGGCACTGCTGGCTCTCGTGACCCTTGCCCTGAAAACAGCCCTTGAATTACGCCACGCGGATCAGATCGCCGCCATCGGCCACCCCTGAAAGGACCAGCCCCATGAAGATGGAAATCGACGCGATTACCAAGACCTTCGGCCGGACCACGGCGCTACACCCGGTGTCTCTAAACATCCCACAGGGGGCGCTTGTAGCCCTGCTTGGCCCTTCAGGGTCAGGCAAAACGACATTGCTCCGCATTTTAGGGGGGCTAGAGTTTCCGACGGCAGGGCGTGTCCTGTTTGACGGGGCGGACGTTAGCCGCCTATCTGTGCAGGAACGCCGCGCGGGGTTCGTTTTTCAAAGCTACGCTCTGTTCCGGCACATGACGGTGTTCGAGAATATCGCTTACGGATTGCGCGCGCGCCCTCGTGCCGTCCGGCCAGCGCAGGCTGAAATCGCACGCCGTGTGAACGACCTTCTGCGCTTGATCCAACTGCCGGATATCGGCGCGCGTTACCCAAGTCAGTTGTCGGGCGGCCAGCGGCAACGGGTGGCGTTGGCCCGTGCGCTGGCGATCGAGCCGCAGACAATGCTGTTGGACGAACCTTTTGGTGCGCTAGATGCGCAGGTGCGCAAGGAATTGCGGGCGGGCCTGCGGGATATTCACGACCAAACTGGGCTGACGACCATTTTTGTCACCCATGATCAGGACGAGGCAATGGCCTTGGCCGATCTGGTCGTCGTCATGTCCATGGGCCGTATCGAGCAGATCGGACGGCCGCAGGACATTGTCGCCGCCCCAGCGACCGACTTTGTGCGACGGTTTATCGCGGCGTAATGTCATCTTGGCACTATTTGTGCGCGCCGCCCGATGTCAGTTCGTAGCATAAGCCGTCAATGCGGCTTCGACGCCGTCTTCCCAAATCAGCGTCAGCCAATGGGTGAATGGCGTGCTGAATGGGCCTGAAGTAGCAAGATCGCCATAGATGCGGCGCTGTTCCAGCCATGCGGCAGGGCGGTCGCGCGCGTCTTTGGCTGCTGCTTGCAGGTCATCCCACATTGGGTCGTTAGCGGCTATTTTTGTGCCATCCTCGCGGGTGCCTTCACACATGCGGGCCCAAAGCGCCTCTACCAATGCAAGGCCATTCACTGAAGTGCCCGCCGCCAGTGCATCACGCACGACCGGCAGTACGAAACCGGGATGACGCGACGATCCATCGAAGGCCACGCGGCGCGTCGTGTCGCGGATTTGGGCATTAGAGAACCGACAGTCGATCAGATCGACGTAAGCTTGCGGCGTCATGCCCGGTACGGCCGCGACGTGGGGAACGATCTCCTCTAACGCGACTTTGCGGAACAGGGCGTGGATTCCCGTGTGTGCCATGCAGTCGGCGATGGTCGGAACAGACAGGATTTCCGCAGGGTTTGCGATGACCTGATGGCCTGCGTTCAATAACCGCAATTTCATCGCTTCATAGGCGTGGACGTCATCGGTAAAGGTCGCTCCGACGCGGTCCCAATCGGGGCGCCCGGCGCAAAATCGGTCCTCTATGACCCACTGGCGAAAGTTCTCGTGCGTGACAGGTGCGGCGTCGTCTACGCCAAAGCGGCGCGCAAGTGCCAGTTCCGATGGGCCGGTCGCTGGAACGATGCAGTCGACCATTGCGTTTGGAAAAGTGCAATGTGCGTCGATCCAATCCGCAAGGTCAGCGTCCGACAGCCGAGCAAGGCCAAGGATCGTCTGGCGCAGGATAGCACCATTGCCCTGCAAGTTGTCACAGGATTGGCAGGTGAACGGACCGGTTCCAGCATCCCGGCGCGCGGCTAGCGCTGCAACCATGGCACCAAACGCACTCCGGGGGGCGTCAGGCTGGGCCGCGTCATGCACCATATCGGCGTGGCTTGCGTCAAAGCTGCCATCGCCGGACTGGTAGTAGCCGCCTTCCGTGACGGTCAGCGCCACGATGCGGATTTCGGGTCGGGACATCGCGGCAATCAAGGCGGTGTTGTCCCTTTCGACCGGAATAAAGTCGATCATTGACCCGGTGACTTCTGCCGATTGGCCCGCTGGGTCGAGTTCGATCAGCGTGGTTAGGCAATCCTGTGCCAGCATCTTTTCGCGCTGCCCTGAATCCGCCGGACGCACGCCCGCGCCAAGGATCGCCCAATCATGGGCCAATCCTTGGTCCATCAGCCGATGCAGATACCACGCCTGATGGGCGCGGTGAAAATTACCAAGGCCAATATGAACGATTCCAGGTGTAAGGTCGCTACGGTCGTAGGACGGCACGCGGACATCGCCCGGCAGATCAGGCAGTGTGGCGAGGGAAAGTTGCGTGGCCATATTTGGGCTTTCTAAGTGATGGTCAGATCGGGCGGTGGCGCTCAGCTCATCCACTGGCCGCCATCGACGTTGTAGGTTTGCGACAGGATGTAATCGGCCTCGGACGAGGCAAGGAAAACGGCCATGCCGGTCAGATCTGCGGGGACTGCAAAGCGGCCGGCCGGCACGCTTGCGGCTACTTCTGCCTTCTTTTGACCCAATGGCTTGCCTTCAAGCTTGGCGAACATTGAATCAACGTGATCCCAGTGTTCGCCGTCGACAACGCCGGGGGCGATGGCATTCACGTTGATTCCGTGGCGGATTAGGTCAAGGCCTGCGGATTGCGTCATGCTGATGACGGCGGCCTTGGTGGAACAGTAGACAAGCACCAAAGCTTCGCCACGGCGCCCCGCCTGAGAGGCCATATTGATGATTTTACCGCCGTGGCCTTGGGCAATCATTTGCGTCGCTGCGGCCTGCATGGTGAACAGCGTGCCTGCAACGTTGACGGCATAAAGCTTATCAAAAGAGGCGCGAGTGATGCCAACTGTTTCCGCCGCATCAAAGAGGGCGGCGTTGTTGATCAGGATATCAAGCTTGCCCGCGTGATTCACGACCGACGCAATAGCGGCGTCGATGCTGGCCTGATCACTGACGTCGATCTGGACCGCATAGGCCTTGTCGCCCAATGCGCGCGCCGTCGCTTTCGCAGCGTCTAGGTTGATGTCTGCAATGGCGACGGTGGCCCCTTCAGCAATAAAGCGTTCGGCAAAACCCCGCCCAATGCCGCGGGCGGACCCTGTGATTAAGGCGGATTTGTTTTTCAAGCGTGACACGCGAACCGCAGCCCCTTGTCGTCAAACCGATGAATATGTTCGGCACGTGGTTCCAGATGAATTGTGTCGCCATGCCGCAGGCCGACTTCGCCGCCCGCGCGCACGGTCATCGGCTCGGTCATTTCTGGGATATGGACATGGAAAAAGGTATCGGAACCCAGATGCTCTGCGACCCCGACGCGACCCGTGAAAGTACCGCCCTCTGACACGACATCAAGGTGCTCTGGTCTGATACCGATCGTGCTTGCGTTGTGCTTAGCTGCCGTTGCACCCGTCAGCAGGTTCATTTTCGGGCTACCGATAAAGCCCGCGACAAAGGTATTTCGCGGCGCCTTATAAAGCTCTAGCGGCGATCCGACCTGTTCGATGTGACCGGCACGCAGCACTACGATTTTGTCGGCCATGGTCATGGCTTCGACCTGATCATGGGTGACATAAACCATCGTGGTCGCCAGCGTCTTGTGCAATTCGCTGATTTCCATCCGCATGCCCACGCGCAGCGCTGCATCAAGGTTGGAAAGCGGTTCGTCGAACAAGAAAGCAGCCGGTTCGCGAACGATGGCACGACCAATCGCGACACGCTGCCGCTGGCCGCCTGACAACTGGCCTGGACGTCGATCCAAATAGTCGGTCAGGTTCAAAGCATCTGCCGCCTTGGTAATGCGGCGTTCCTGTTCAGCCTGATCCATCCCGGCCATCTTCATCGGGAAAGCAATGTTCTTACGCACCGACATATGCGGGTAGAGGGCGTAGCTTTGAAACACCATCGCTAGGCCGCGCTTGGCGGGTGGCAGGTCGGTGGCAGGTTTGCCGTCAATGCGGATTTCACCGCCCGTGACATCCTCTAGCCCGGCGATCAGGCGCAGCAGGGTAGACTTGCCACAACCCGAGGGGCCTACGAAGACCACAAACTCTCCGTCTTCGATTGTCAGGTCCAGCGGCGGAATGACTTCAACTTCGCCAAACTTCTTTTGCACTTTATCAAGTGTAATGCGTCCCATGGGTTTTCTCCCTTATTTCACAGCGCCGAAGGTCAGGCCCCGGACAAGTTGTTTCTGGCTGAACCAGCCCATGATCAGGATCGGTGCGATCGCCATGATCGAGGCGGCACTGAGCTTGGCGTAAAAAAGACCCTCTGGTGCGGAAAAGCTGGCAATGAATTTCGTTAAGGGGGCCGCATTGACCGTGGTCAGCAGGATGGTCCAGAACGCCTCATTCCATGCCAGAATGATGTTCAGCAGGATTGTCGATGCGATGCCGGGCACTGCCATCGGTGTGAGCACGTAGATGATCTCATTCTTCAGGTTGGCACCGTCCATGCGGGCAGCTTCCAAAATCTCGCCGGGAATTTCGCGGAAATAGGTGTAAAGCATCCAGACGATAATCGGCAGGTTGATCAGCATCAAAATCACGACCAGCAAAATTCGGCTATCCAATACGTCGAAATATTTCGCGATCAGCACGAGCGGATACAGTACGCCTACGGCGGGCAACATCTTGTTCGAGAGCATCCATAACAGCACGTCTTTCGTCCGCTTGCCGGGTACGAAGGCCATGGCCCATGCCGCCGGGACGGCAATGATGATGCCAAGTAATGTGGACCCGACGGCTATGATGATCGAGTTCATCAGGGCCAGCGGGTAGTTTGACCGCTCCAAAACCGCAGTATAGTTTTCTGTCGTCCAGTCAAAAAAGAACCAGACGGGCGGGTCGGCAATAGCAGTAGCTTCCGCCTTGAAGCTGGTTAGGAAAGTCCAGAGGATCGGGAAGAAGATCAGCAGCCCGATGCCCCACGCAAGGGCTGTCCACATCATCTTTTTGCGGTGCGAGATTGCGCGTGCCATGTTCCGGTATCCCTTCAGTTATCGAGGTTCTTGCCAACGATGCGCATCAGGAAGATGGCAACGATATTGGCGAGGATGACAGCGACGATTCCGCCCGCAGAGCCAAGGCCGATATTCTGGCTTTCAAGCACGCGCTGGTACACGAGGTAGGTCAGCGTGCGGGTGCCGAATGCGCCGTTCGTGGTGACGAAGATTTCGGCAAAGATCGACAGCAGAAAGATCGTCTGGATTAGGATGACAACGGTAATGGCCCGGCTAAGGTGCGGTAGAATGATGTACCAGAACCGTGAATACCCTGGGGCGCCGTCCATTTCTGCTGCTTCAAGCTGTTCGCTGGACAGCGACTGCACGGCGGTCAGCAGGATCAGCGTCGCAAAGGGCAGCCACTGCCAGGCGACGATGACGACGATCGACAGCAAGGGCGATTGCGACAAGAAGTCATAGGGCTGCGCGCCAAAGAACTTCCATAGATAACTGAATAACCCGTTGTCGACGTTAAAGAACATGTTCTTCCACACCAGCGCCGACACTGTCGGCATGACAAAGAAGGGCGCAATCACAAGGATACGCACAATCCCCTGACCAAACATCGGCTGGTCTAGCAAAAGCGCCAGTGCGACGCCGCCGCCAATGGTGATCAGCAAGATGCCGGCCACCATCTGCAAGGTGACCATGACCGACGAAAGGAAAGACGATGAGGTCAGGAATGACGCATAGTTGCTAAAGCCAATCCAGGCATCGAACGTATTTCGCATCGGACGATAGTCTGCGAACGAAAAGTATAGGGTCATGCAAAGTGGCACTAGCATCCACACCAGCAGTACGAATACGGCCGGCGCTATCATGAAGCGCGCGGATGATTTGGAATGTTCTGTCGCCATGACTGGCTCCTCCCGACAGGTGAGCAGGGTCTTGCGCAGACCGCGCAAAAGCGCCCTGCGGAAAAACCTAAAACATAAGTTTTATTCTAAAGGTGCATTGGGGGCAGGCGTACCCGCCCCCAATGGTATCGAAGAGCGGCTTAGTAGCCTGCTGCTTCCATCTCTTCAGTGGTCAACGTCTGTGCGTTGGCCAGCGCCTCGTCTGCAGTCTGGTTGCCAGCAAGCGCGTCAGAGAACTGCTGACCCGTCTGGGTGGCGATGCCTGCAAACTCTGGGATCGCGACGAACTGAACACCGGTGTAGGGCACTTCCTGCACGGACGGGTTCTGCGGATCGGCAGAGTTGATGCTGTCCAGCGTCATCTGCGCGAAGGGCGCAGCGGCCAGATAGTCAGCATTTTCGTACAGCGAGGTGCGTGTGCCCGGGGGAACGTTGGCCCAACCTTCTTCACCGGCGACAAGCGCGGTGTAGGACTGACTGGTAGCCCAACTGACGAAGTCCTTGGCGACGTCCTGCTTTTCAGAAGAAGCCGGGATTGCCAGCGACCAAGCCCAAAGCCAGTTGCCGCGCTTGCCCAGACCGTTGTCCGGTGCCAGTGCGAAACCAACCTTGTCAGCCACTGTGCTGTCAGCGCCGGTCACAAAGGATGCTGCCACGGTGGCGTCGATCCACATGCCGCACTTACCCTGTTGGAACAGCGTCAGGTTTTCATTGAAACCGTTATTTGCTGCGCCGGCGGGGCCGGATTCGTTCATCATGCCAAGGTAGAAATCGATCGTGTTCTTCCACTCTGGGCTGTCGAACTGGGCTTTCCAATCCATGTCAAACCAGCGTGCGCCAAAAGAATTGGACATGGCAGTCAGGAAGGCCATGTTCTCGCCCCAGCCGGCCTTGCCGCGTGCGCAGATGCCGTTGATGTCGGCGTCGCGGTCGGTCATGGCCGCTGCGGCTTCACGAATAAAGTCCCAGGTTGGCGCATCAGGCATTTCCAGCCCGGCCTTTTCCATCAGATCGGTGCGGTACATGACCATGGACGACTCGCCATAGAACGGTGCGGCATACAGTGTGCCGTCAACGGTCAGGCCGCCGCGGATCGCTGGCAGCAGATCGTCGGCATTCCAGTCCTCGGCCATGCCGTCGTTTAACGAAACCAGCCAGTCGTTCGCACCCCAGATTGGCGCCTCATAGGTGCCGATCGTCATCACATCGTACTGACCGCCGCCGGTGGAAATATCCGTGGTGACATTCTGGCGCAGGACGTTTTCTTCCAGCACGACCCAGTTGATCGTATTGCCGGTCTGTTCTTCCCACTGGGGCGACAGCTTTTGCATGCGCACCATGTCGCCGTTATTCACGGTCGCGATCGTGATCTCCTCCGCCATCGCGCTCGATGTCAGTCCGACCACAAGGGCAAGCCCTACTGTCGTACCCATCAATGTCCGTTTCATTGTCATCATTCGTCCTCCCAAAGACTTTTACATGCGTCAACGATAAGGGCGACAAGCCTTTTGCGTCAACATAAAATTACAAAGAGAGGCGCTGCAGCGCAGCATTTGGCCGGACTTTATGCGGATTGTCTGATTTTAAGTGTGCCATCTATAAGGTGAACAACCTGATTTTCTGACTTATTTTCCGCGCGAAATTTTTCCAAGAGGCGGTCGACGGCCGTCTGGCCAATCAGCGCAACATTCTGCGCAACGGTTGTCAGGGTGGGTGTTGTGTAGGGGCAAAGCGGGTAATCGTCGTGTCCAGCGATTCGCAAGCCACCCTTGCGCAATGCTCCCGGTTCCAGCCCGTGATCCGTTGCGGCGCGTAGAGCGCCGATTGCAACGCGGTCGTTTACGCACAGGACCGAGGATGTCAGGAACTGCCCTTTGGCAAAGAGGTCTGATAGAACGGCAAGCCCATGGGCTTCGAAGTGCCACAGCGGTTGGACCGCCTCGGTGCCAACCACGACGGGGTCAAATCCAAGCTCATCCATCTTGGCGATATAGGCGCGCTCTCGCTCCATGGCGTTAAAGTTGACCCGTGGCATGGCCAGGAAAATCGGTGGGGGGCCAACCCGGCAAAGGTATTCGGTGATTAAGCCGGTGCTTTGCGGGTGGTCAGTGCCTACGAAGTCGACGTTGGCGAGGGTCCCCGGGCGGGAATCCATCATCACGAAGGGTAGCCGTGCGTTTAGCCGTTCATAAACCTTTAGATCGCTTTCGTCGCCAAGCGGGGCCACGATTGCACCATCGACGTTCATCGACAAAAATGTTTCAGCCGCTCGTTTTTCAATTTCTGGGTCCGAATGCGAGCATTGCGTGATAACAGTATAACCTGCTGTCATTGCGGCTTTTTCAATGGATTCCAGTAGGCGGGTAAAGAACAGATCGTTCAGATAGGGAATAATAACCCCAATCATCCCTGTCGTCTTGCGGTTCATCCGGGTGGCGAAAAAGTTGGGCGTGTAATCAACTTGCTCTAGGCCGCGCTGGATCCTCTCGACTGATGATCGGCTTACCTTTGTTGGGTCCTGAAAATAACGAGAGAGGGTGGGGCGAGAGACGCCGATGGCGGCTGATAGCTCTTCCATCGTATGAATTTCCGGCTTTGACACGGGCGATAATCCTGACGTTCCGGGGGCTGGTCGTTACGATATGCGAACGCTTTGGAAATGTCCGGGCCAATTTTATTTACACGAGTAAATAAATCGAAGGGGTGCCGTTCACATCTCTGAATGCGACTGGCACTTTCGAAAGTGTGGCGCGATGATGGAACAGACTAGGATAGCGAGGCACTGATGATCGATGATTACGACGGCTATGATGCCATAGGACTGGCAGAGCAGGTCGCGCGCAACGCCGTAACCCCTGACGAGCTGTTAGATACGGCACTTGACCGTGGCGCAGTCGTGAACCCCAAGATCAATGCTGTCGTCAACATGGTAGAAGACGCGGCCCGCGCCCGAATTTCAGCGGGTCTGCCAGACGGCCCACTGCGGGGTGTACCATTTCTATTAAAGGATCTGGGCTGCGAAGCGGTGGATTATCCCTGCCACGTCGGATCCCGCCTGTTTCGCAACACACGGTATACCCGTAATTCCGCGATGTTCGATCGGCTCTCAGGGGCGGGATTAGTTCCTTTCGCGCGAACGACCGCACCAGAGATGGGGATCGGGACCGCGACAGAGGCCGTCGTTTATGGTGCGCCGACCCGCAATCCTTGGGACCTGTCGCGCACCCCTGGTGGATCGTCCGGCGGGGCGGCGGCAGCAGTGTCGGCTGGAATCGTTCCGGCGGCGCATGGGTCCGATGGTGGCGGATCAGTACGCATCCCGGCATCCAATTGCGGATTATTCGGTTTCAAGGCGACGCGTGCGCGGCTTCCCGATGGACCCTACGCTGGTGAGGGCTGGGCCGGCATGGCAATTGAGGGGTTTCTGACCCGCAGTGTCAGGGATACCGCGCTTTTGACCGATATCTGTCAAGGTCCTGACCTTGGTGCGCCCTATGCGGCGCCTGCCTTGGCTGGCTCCTTTATGGACGCAATCCAGACGCCGCCACCGTCCTTGCGGATCGCCTTGTGCGATACGACGCTGACGGGCGATCCGATCAGCGCCATTTGCCGCGATGCTGTCCACGATGCAGCGCAACTGTTGGCGGATATGGGTCATCACGTCACGCCTGCGCGGCCCTCACGGGCGGATACTTGGGGAATGATGCAGGCTTGGACGGATATCGTTGCCTGTGGAACAGCAGAGTCGGTGCAGGCGAAGCTCGCCGTGCTCGGCCGTCCCTTGGCTGATGACGACGTTGAAGGCGTCACGCGCGGTGCGATGGCCCATGCGGCAACAATCAGCGGTGCGGATTACATCAACTGCATAGATCGTATCCACGCCTACGGCCGGCAAATGGCAGCGTTCTTTCAGGACTACGACATCCTGCTGACGCCGACATTGGCAGAGCCGCCCGCAGTAATAGGCAGGCTGTCGCACGATACTACCGACTACGTGGGGTACCGCATGGACCGGGTCTTTCCCTATTCGCCCTATGCCGCTGCCTTCAACGCCAGTGGCCAGCCAGCGGCATCCGTGCCGCTAGTCTGGTCAGACGACGGCTTGCCGGTCGGTATTCATCTTGCCGCGCGGTTTGGTGCGGACGAGATGTTGATGGCGCTCTGCGCCGATCTTGAACGTGTCCGCCCATGGTTTCATCGTCGTCCACCCATAATCTGATCCCGTGGCAGGCGATGACTTGCAATCCTTAACGACATTGGCTCTTTTAATCACGAAAACCGGAGGTGACGAGTGAGCCATGACATTGCCGTAGAGGCCCGCGATGCCCGCAAGGTCTATGGACAAGGTATCGGTGCAGTGACGGCCCTTGGCGGCGTGTCGTTGCAGATCCGCAAGGGAGAGTTCTTTACTTTGCTGGGGCCATCCGGTTGCGGTAAGACGACTTTGCTAAAGCTGATCGCAGGGTTCGAAAGCCCGACAACGGGGCACATCCTGCTGGACGGGTCCGACATCACCTTTGATCCGCCCAACGAGCGGCCCGTGAATACGGTTTTCCAATCCTACGCCTTGTTTCCGCATCTGTCGGTCGCCGATAACATCGGTTTCGGCCTTAAGATGCAAGGCCGCCCTAAGGCAGAGGTGGCAGCGACCGTGACACGGATGCTGGCACTCGTAAGGTTGGATAAGATGGCGGATCGCAAGCCGGGGCAATTGTCCGGCGGGCAACAGCAGCGTGTCGCTTTGGCGCGCGCATTGGCACCATCGCCAAAGGTGCTGCTGCTTGACGAACCTCTGTCAGCGTTGGACTTGCAGTTACGCAAGGAAATGCAAATCGAGTTGAAGCGCCTTCAAGTCGAAACCGGAATTACCTTTATCTTCGTCACTCATGACCAGGAGGAAGCGCTGACCATGTCCGACCGGATCGGCGTAATGCAATCCGGCCATCTGCTGCAAGTCGGTGATCCACGGACGATCTATACCCGCCCGGCCAACCGGTTTGTTGCCTCTTTCATCGGTGAATCCAATTTTCTGACCGGCACGTTAGATGGCACTGCCCTGACTCTTGACGCTGGGCCGCGCATGTCTGTGGAAGCGGGGCAGGGCGCGCCGACGCAAGGGCGTGTCACCGCTGCAATTCGCCCCGAACAAATCCGCATCACGAGCGCCACACTTGGCGATGGTATTCCTGCCAAGGTCACGCAGACTGTCTATTTTGGCACCGACACGCATTGCCGCGTGGTGCTAAAGGACGGTACGGAAATCACCGTCCGCCTGCAAAGCCCTGCGTCTGGCGATGTCGGTTTGCATCCAGGGTCAGAGGTGACGCTGAAATTCGAACCCGGCGCGCTGATCGTCCTGCCGGAGGCCGCATGACCGCTGACCCCAAGGCGCGCGCAGAGGTTCGGCGCGGTTGGCTGTTATCGGCCCCAGCCCTAGTGTTGCTAGCGGTGGGGGCCACTGGCCCGTTGCTGATCATGCTCGTCTATTCGTTCTTGGAACCCGGCCAATACGGCAATGTGGAATGGGTGCTGTCGTTCAAGGCGTGGTTCAACGTGATCATGAACCGCGATATCTTTGACGGCACGCTGACGTTTGCCGACGCCCACCTGTCAATTTTCTGGCGCTCGGCGAAGTTGGCGCTCCTGACGACATTTTTCGCTTTTATTACAGGCTTTCCAACCGCTTGGTTTATTGCCACACGCAGCCCCGGGATGCGGACGGCGTTACTGTTTTTGATTACAATCCCCTTCTGGACAAACCTGCTGATCCGGACTTTCGCGATCAATCAGATCATCCGTAACGAAGGCTTTCTAAATACTTTTCTGCTGTGGACCGGCATCATCAAAGAGCCCATCGTCATGCTTTATACTGACTTTGCGGTCTTTATCGGGATGACTTATGTGTACCTTCCGCTAATGGTCTTGCCGTTGTTTGCCACTATCGATCGGTTCGACATGCGGCTGCTGCAGGCGGGCTACGATCTATACGCCAGCCGCTGGCAACTGCTGCGTTATGTTATCGTCCCCGTGGTCAAGCCGGGTATCATTTCTGGCTCTATCCTCGTGTTTATCCCGGCGCTGGGGGCCTATGTTACACCCCGCATTCTGGGTGGCGGTCGTAATATGATGATCGGTAACTTCATCGAACTTCAGTTCGGTCAAGGACGGAACTGGCCGCTGGGTGCGGCGCTTTCCGTCGTGCTGCTTGTCATCGTAAGCGTTGCGCTGATCGTATATACCCGTTTTGCGACAAGCGGTGGGAACAAGCATCATGGTTGACCGCACATTTGCTATCGCTCGGCTGCCGGGCTTTGCGACTATCGCAGTTACTGTGTTTGTCCTTTTGTATCTGCCGATCGCTATGCTGGTGGTCTTTTCGTTTAATGCGGGTGACAGCGTTGCGATCTGGGAAGGTTTTTCCTTTCGCTGGTACCCAGAGGCGTGGTCGAACGAGGCTGTAAAGGCCGCAACGTGGCGATCCCTACAGATCGCTACAGCAGCGTCGATCATTGCCACAACTGTCGCCACGATGGCTGCCCTAGGCACCACGCGGAGGCGTCAGACAAAGGGGCAAAGCTTTGTCTATCTGATGATCAATCAGCCGCTGATGGTGCCGGAAATCGTCACCGCTGTGGCCCTGCTGATCTTCTTTTCGACGATCAAGGTCGCGACCGGCTATCAGGGGCTGGGTTACCTGATTATCGCACACGCAGCATTCTGCACACCTTTCGCCTACCTGCCAATCCGTGCGCGACTGGAAAGTATGGACCTAAGCCTAGAGACCGCAAGCGCCGACCTGTACGCCAGCCGTTGGCAGACATTTCGATATATCACTCTGCCTCTGGTGATGCCGGGGGCCATTGCTGGGTTGATGTTGGCGTTCGTCACATCGCTGGACGACGTCGTTATCACGCTTTTCGTGAAATCCGCCGGGCAGGATACGCTGCCCACTTACATGCTCGCGCAGATCCGTCGGTCGGTCAGCGCAGAGGTCAACGCCATCTCTACCCTTTTGCTGCTGTTGACTGTCGTTTTGCTGACCGCCTTTTTCCTACTGACTCGTAAGCGTACCTGACCACCAACAAGGAGAGACCCGATGAAAAAACTGCTATCTACTGTCGCCATCCTCTGCGCGGGCGCCGCCCACGCCGAAGGCAAGCTGCAACTGTATAACTGGGGTGACTATACTAGCCCCGAACTGCTGACGAAGTTCGAGGAAGAAACCGGTATCAAGGTCACCGTGACTGACTATGATTCCAATGATACAGCTCTGGCGAAGGTCGAGGCCGGGGGGCACGGATTTGACCTTGTTGTGCCCTCTGCCAACTACGTCCCGATTTGGCGCGAAAAGAACCTGATCTCGGAACTGGATCTGTCAAAGCTGTCGAACCATGGCAACATCGCGTCGCAATGGGTGGATGTGGCTTTTGATCCCGGTCGCAAGTTTTCGATCCCATGGCAGATCGGTGCAACCGGCATCGCCGTCAACAGCGACGCCTATTCTGGGGACATCAACACAAGCGCTATTTTCCTAGACACCCCGGAAGAGCTGATAGGCAAAGTAAACGTAACACCAGAGATGAACGACATCATGTCGTTGGCCCTTTGGTACGTAGGCGGAGAGCCCTGCACCGAGGACACCGAAAAGTTGAAGGCTGCCCGTGACGTTTTGATTGCAGCCAAACCAAACTGGCAGTCGATGGATTACGGCATGTCGGAAAAGCTAGCGGCGAACGACACGATGGCATCGGTGTATTGGAACGGTGCGGTGTTCCGCGCCGCGTTGCAAAACGACAAGGTGCAATTTGGCTATCCGCAGGAAGGCTTTCCGTTGTTCATGGACTCCGTCGTATTATTGGCCGACGCGCAGAACACTGAAGAGGCTTATCAATTCCTTAACTTCATCATGGTGCCTGAAAACGCTGCCCTCATCTCTGAATTCGCGCGTTATGCCAACGGCATCACCGGGTCTGAAGAGTTTATGGACGAAGAGATGAAGACGTCTCCGATGGTCAACATTCCGCCTGAACTTGCCGAAGCCGGAAAGTTCCTGCCGACGTGTTCCGCAAAGTCGCTAGAGTATTACACGGCGATTTGGACCGAGCTGCAGAAGTAATCTTGGACGGGGCCCTGCGGGGCCCCGGATCGCTTATGCGGGGCCATCGGGAAACAACCTAAGCAGAAAGCCCTTTTTGATCCTTTGATCGACTGTCGCCAGCATTAGGTATGGTTTGGCGTTGCTGCATGGGTTTCCCACGACGTGCCTTATCAGCCACAATTGCGGCGATGTAGCTGATCAAGACTGCGATCACTGGAAGTGCCCACGGCAACCAAGTCACACGCGGTTCCACGATCATAATAATCTGCCCGGCAAGTGCAAGAATGCTGCCAATCCCAAAGACCAGCAGACCATGCCCGCCCATCAGGCGCAGGGGTGCTGCGAACTTGCTGGCGCAAATCCGTGTCACGATGGGCAGGCAGGACAGCGCGTAAACCAGCACGAGGATATGAAGAAAGCGGGGCAGGGCAAGGTAGGTTTTGTTGTGCCCGACGATGTTTGACGGCGCACCCAATGCGCCAAGTTGCGCCATCTTGTGGTTCATTACCTCAGCCAGCCCCGGCAGATGCCGCCATGCGAAGACAAACAGAAGGAATGCAACCGCCAGCCCGAACAGCGGCCATGACACCGGCACTAGCCGCTGATCCTTGCGGTGGCGGATACCAATCAGCAGGCCGACCACGAATATCGCTTGCCACGTCAGCGGGTCTAAAAACCAGCCACCGTTGCCCGGATGATTTGGAATGTTGATCTGCTGCGATCCCGCTATGAACCAAACAACAACACTCGCCGTCAACGTCAGCCATGGCGCACGTAGTCCAGCGGCAATCAGGGCGGGGCCTACGATCAGCAATACAATGTAGCTTGGTAAGATGTTCACGTAGCCGATCTGATAGGTCAACGCCGCTAGCCCCGTCAGTGCGGGACCCGTATTCTCGTAGATTTGCGCGAGGTTGTGCATCTCTCGGAACTGACCGCGATAGAATGTGGCAGCAGCCCAAGAAAACAGGGCGATCGCGATCACAGTCAGCAGGATTTGAACAGTATATAACGTCCAAGCCCGCCGCCACATTGGTGCCATTGCGTCCCATAGACGAGTTTCTCCGGCCAGCCAGCGCGCCACAACGGGCGAATAGGCGATGCCAGCGGCGATGCCGGACATAATAAAGAACGCTTCTGCGGCGTCGGAAAAACCGATATTGCGGACCGTGATGTTTTCCCACGGATTGCCCGGCATGTGGTCAATCACGATCATCATCAATGCCAGCCCGCGAAAGGCGTCGATCCGAGGATCGCGCGGGCGCGAAGGTGCGACTAGGCCGCGCCGGATCGGTATTAGCTTGGCCTCAGGCCGACTGGGTGATTTGGGCATCCGGCGTCCTTTCGGCGGTAGAAAGGTGTTGCAACTGTCCATGATACGCCGCGACGACTGGGGCCTGTTGACGGTCCTGTGGAACAGTGAAAATGCCACGGGCCGACGACCAAGATGTGGCCGTAATCAGAAATGGCGCCAGCATCATCGGAATCGTGACGGGCAGCAGCCAAAGGATCAGGTCAGGTGCCGCCCACTGAACGATCGCGGTGATGGCTACGCCATAAAGCGTGATCCAGCGACCCGACCGCCAGCCTTCAGACATCGTCAGCGCACCCTCACCACGTGCCGTGGCTGGCCAGCCACCATCCTTGCCAGACAGCACTTCTGTCACGGCGCGGGTTTGATACATCAGCATGACGGGCGCAATCAGCGCAGTCAAAAGCGTTTCAATGAGAACCGATGCGAAGGCACGCGCGCTGCCGCCAAAAGACTGCGCCCGCCCTGTGGCCACGGATTCAGCAAAGATTGCCAGCTTTGGCAAAAGTAGCAGACCGACAATACCGACCGCAAGAGCAACGATTTGGTGGGTCCGGTCATCGGGGAAGACCGGGAATAACTGGTAGGCGTTCGGGAAATAGTCGGGGCTAGGGGCCATAGCAGTCGCCAAAAGAGATACGATCAGGAAGCCGCCCCACGCGACGGATACAAGGTAGGACATGATTCCCTGAACGAAAACGAACCTGCTCCAAGCCGTTAAGCCGGGGGTGGTCAACAGGCGGATGTGCTGCAAATTACCCTGACACCAGCGGCGGTCACGACGGGCAAAAGCCAGTAGGTTTTCCGGGCCTTCCTCGAATGATCCTTCGATACGGGGATCCATTTCAACGCGCCAGCCACCACGCACCAACAATGCGGCCTCGACATAGTCATGGCTTAGGATCGTGCCGCCAAATGGCGCTGGGCCGGAAAGTTCAGGCAGCCCGCAGCATTGCGCCAGTGCATGTACCCTTGCAATGGCATTATGGCCCCAAAACGGACCAGATTTGCCCTGAATGCGGGCCAAGCCGCGTGCGAACACCGCAGAGTGATAACTTGCTGAAAATTGCATCGCCCGACCAAACAGCGTGGTTGCACCAACGATTTTTGGCAGAGTTTGCAAGAGGCCCAGACCTGGATCAGCCTCCATCCGCGCGACGAGATGGCGAATTGTTTCGCCTTCCATCAGGCTGTCGGCGTCAAGGATCACGGCGTAAGTATAGGCACCACCGGATTTGCGAATGAAATCCTCTATGTTGCCGGCTTTGCGACCGTATTGGTCAGTCCTATTGCGATAAAAAACGCGGCCCATGCCCGTCGCCCCGTCGAACAAGGGCGCAAGGGCTGCACGTTCCATTCGCAAGGCATCAGGATGGGACGTGTCAGATAGAATCGCCATGTCGACAGGCACACCTGCCATGCGCAACGACTGGCGCATGGCAGACACACGGGCACAAACCTCTGTCGGGTTTTCGTTGCAGATCGGCACAAGGATGACCGTCGCGGGGAATTCCCCGAACGGTATGGTGACGTCCGGCAACGGGCCGAGCGGCCGCAGGCCCAGAAAAGCCTGTGCTGCCCCCCACGCCAGCCATACAGTCGTCAGCGCGATCAACGCGACGCGCAAGCCATCCCACAGGGTAAACCCCGTGTTCAGCCCGGCCTGCGCCAGCGTGCCAGCCGCCCCCACCGCACAAAATGCGGCGAAAGAAATCGCGCCGATTCGGCAAGCCTGTGTAGCGCTGCTGCGCAAATGACGCTGTGTGTCAGGCATTACGCAAGAACAGGCGGCCCATCAGCGTGGCGATGGTTAGGCGGCGCGTGTTTTCAAGCACCTGCCGGGGCATATCCATTGCTGCCGCTGGGGGCAGGGCGTCATTACCGTCGACATAATTTTGGTTCGTATTCAACACAGGTGTCACTCTTGTAGCCATTGGTACGTCCACGTTTCCGTCAGCACTTGGTCGCCGGCCGCCAACTTGGCGCTCAACTCGACCGTTGCGTCGTTTTCGGCGATCACTTCCAGAACCAGACGCCACAGGCGGTCGTATCCTTCGACCTTCTGCAGCACTTCCTGTTCAAGCGAGCCGCCTGATACGCTTACTTGTGACGTAACCTCAAGGTCGCCATTGAGTTCCGTGAGGGCATCACCTTCGAAGTCGATCACGAACTTTCGCCGGTCCATGCGCGGTTTCATGCCGGCAACGCCACCATGTCCGGCAAGGGTGCGCGAAATTTGGGCAAGATTGGAAACAGCACCCGGTGGAGTCATTCCCCAGTGCAGGCGATACCCGATCCGCAGGTCGTCGCCCGCGCTAAAGTCACCTTCTGGAACCCAGAAGGCGACGATGTTGTCGTTTGCTTCCAAATCCGAAGGAATTTCGATCAAACGGATCGTACCCTTGCCCCAATCGCCCAGTGGTTCAACCATCAAAGAGGGGCGCAATTCGTAATGAGCGCCGGCGTCTAGATAGTCATCAAAGCCGCGATGACGTTGTACCAGCCCGAAGGACTGCGGGGATTGCGTGCCGAAATACGAATTTGCAAGGCGCGGCGGATTGGACAGCACCCGGAATTTCGTATCTGCGGCGGCGTTGATTATCAGCGCTTCGCTATCGTGGACGCGGGCGCGGTAGTCGTCAAAGTTGCCTGCGTCGTTCGGGCCAAACAAGAACATCGACGTCAAAGGGGCGATACCTAGCTGTGACACGTCGCTGCGGAAGAACAGTTGCACCGTGACGTCCATTGTCGTCGTTTCGCCCGGGCGCAGCACAAATTTGTACGCGCCTGTCACGGATTCGCTTTCCAACTGAGCGTAGAAAGTGACCTCTGGATTGCCAGGCAGGGGGCGTTCCAGCCAAAAGGCGCTAAAGCGTGGAAATTCTTCGCCTTCGGAGGTGGCTGTGTTTACCGCAAGACCGCGCGCGCTAAGACCGTAGCGATTTCCAAGTCCCAACGCCCTGAAATAACTGGCCCCAAGAAACGACACGACTTCGTCAAAGCGATCACGCGCGTTCAGGGGCGCATTCAGTCGAAAACCAGCCACGCCGGGCAGTTCAGTTCCTTCCGGCATCGTCGCTTTAACACCGCCGTAATAGTTGAAATCATCGGTCGTGAAGTGCAGTGGGTGTGCCACGCCGTCCACGATTTCTGACAACGCAACGGTGCCGTCGAACAGCCAGCCGGGATGGTAGGCGTGCAGAACCGCTTCGGCGTCCGGCCCGGCCCAAAGTGCGCTTTCCTCTCGGAACTGGATGTTCCGATAGGCGTCGTAGTCCAAGTTTGCAAAGGCTTCGCCCAGCGGAGTAGGCGGCGTGAATTCGTCCTGCGCAGACTTGCGTGCCTGCGAAACAAGGGTCTGAAAGGAAAATGGCTGGCCTTCATCGATGGTCTGGGCCGAAACACGACGGGCATAGGGCCATAGGATAGCAGAGGCAGCTAAGACCGAGCCCCCGCACCGGAGAAAGGACCTTCGTGAGACGAAGGCCGCACGGGACGTTGATTTCATTGTGGAGTATTCCGATTCTTGCTGCAGTGCAGAATGGATTTGAATCACAGAAAGATCAATATTCCACGCAGATTTCGGCAAAAAATCGCTATGCCAACTTTATGCGTAGGTAGGGTGACCCTTCTCAAAGGCCGTTTGATATGCTTACCGCATGATCGTACCGCCGAAAGTGGTGCGCCAATTCCCAATAAAGAGTGCACGACGGTGCTGATCCATGGCGACCAGCAGGGTCGGATCAATAGCGATGTAGCGTTGTATACTTTGCTGCAGCCCGCTTTCGTCAGGGCTTGGTGTCTGGATCAGGTTGCTATCGGTCAGGACAGCTTGGCCTTTGGTCGACAACAAAAAGTCCAACAGCAATGTTGAAGCCTCTGGATGCGGGGCAGATTTCGGGATCATGTAGGCCCGCGACAGGAACAGCGTGTAGTCCTGTGGGTATATCACTCCGACATGTTTCGACGGGACAGAGTCGAGGTAAGAGCCCAGAACATTGTAGGCCATCAAGTATCGACCGCTTTCGACCCCTGCGATAATTTCGGCTGAACAGCAGGTCGCCACAGCGTCGACTCGGGAAAATCCTTCCAGAAGTCCGCCGAACGTCGTGGCCTGTTGGCTATCCATGAATGCGAAAAGATAGCCAAGGCCCGATTCTTCAATGTCGTAGGTCGCGATTTTTCCGGCATAGGTTGCGGGTTTGCGGCGCATCATGTCCAGTAGGTCAAAGCGGGTGCGTGGCGCGTCAACTCCTTCCACCAGCGCGGTGTTGTAGATGATAACAGCGGCTTCTTGTGTGATTCCCCAAACCTCGTCGCGCCAGCGTCGCGCGGTTGGCAGGGCCGCTGTTTGGGCAGAGGTATAGGGTCTGGCACAGGACCGATTTACCAGATCGACGATCTGCTGCACGCCAGAAGAAATTATCGCATCAGAGGTGATTGCCGGTCCGTTGCATCCTGCGCGGGCCGCCGCGTACAATGCGTTGGACCCCCATTGTTCATAGGTCAGCGCAATTGTTGGGTTGGCGTCAACGAACGCTTGCAGCGCTGGTGCAAAGATTGTGATGTCGGTGGTCGAGCGTACAATGAGCGGCGTTGTCGGCGTGTCCTTTGACGAAGAGAAGTGGGTGACAGCCTCTTGCGCGGTTGCGGACGCGGCGCAAATCCCAACGGCCAGACAAGCCGCAGTAAACCATCTGATCATTGCGCGCCTCATATCGTCTGACGTTGCGATTGGGTTGGCAACCGCAACGTGACCCGGAAACCCGCTTCCGAATTTTCCATCTCCATCCCGCCGCCGAACGCCTCTGCCACAGCGCGGACGATAGACAGGCCTAGACCAGCGCTATTCCCCTTGGACGCAGCAGAGCGTTCAAAGCGTTGGCCGATGGTCCGTCGCACGTCAGCGGCGGGGCCCGGTCCTGTGTCCTGCACCCAAATTTCGGCCATATCACCCTGTGTTGACACACCGATCACGACCGGCGCCACGCCGTGCCGCAGTGCATTCGCTAGCATGTTTTTCACCGCCTCACCCAAAGAGATTTCGTCAGCCAGTACGATGACCTCGGCCTCTTCAATCTGCAATTGCACGTCGGTACCGGGGGCCAGCACCTCGTGATCGCGGCTTTCCAAGACCGTCAAGGCGATGTCACGCAGATCGACCGGGGTGGGAGCTGCGTTCTCTGTCCGGTGGATCACAAGGGCGCGCGACAGCATCTGATCCAGCAGGGTGCCCAGCGATCGGGTGCGCCAGATCAACCGTTCCAGCCGTTGCGGTCGGCGGAGTGTGTCGTCCTCTAGCGCCAATTCCGCCTGCGCGCGGATTGCAGCGACAGGCGTTCGCAACTGGTGGGCTGTGTCTGAAATGAGATGTTTCATCGCGCCGACCTGTCGGTCTAGCCGGGACATGAAACGGTTCATAGCCTGCACCATGACGTTCACCTCTGCCGGACCGTGGGTCCGCATCGGTGTCAGGTCATAGGGATCGCGTCGCAGCAGTTCCTGCGTCAACACGTCCAGAGGACGCATGGCGGATCTGATCACCAGAAAGGCGCTGATGATAAGGGCGATGCCACCGATCGCCGTCACCACAAGGGCGCGCGTCGTAAGGTCAAGGGCCATGGCCCGCCGCGCCCGCAAGGTTTGGCCAACAGTGACATAGACCTGCCCGGAATAGGCCCGCTCCGCAAAGCGGCGCGGAACCGTTACAAAACGGGCGGGATCGTTTTGCATTTGGTCATCAAAGAACACGGGTCGCGTCGGATCACGCTGGCTTGCATCACGCAAGACAATGCCTTCGTACCCTGTCAAAAGCGTGCCGTCCGGGGCGTGAACCGCATAGAAAATCCGGTCGTCAGGGGCGAGCGACAGCAGTCCAAAAGCAGAGACCGGTAATTCGATCAGCGGCGCACCATCGAAGATGCTGATCGATTCCGCGATGTCCTGCGCAGCACCTACCAGCAGTGGATCAAAGGCCTGTCGGGCCGCACTGCGACCATATGCAAAGGACGCTATGGCCACGACGACGCCGCCGAGCGCTAGCAGTGACAGAACACCAAACATCACGCGCGACAGCAACGTCCGCGGCGCGCGCGGGGCGCTAAGCACCCTGAACAATCCGGTACCCCATGCCACGCTGAGTCTCGATCCGCACCACAGAGGCAGCAATCTTTTTACGTAGGCGCGCGATGTAAAGCTCAATGGCATTCAGCCCGACATCGGCATCGTCGAACGCGAACAGACCTTCATACAAGCGTTGCTTGCTGATCATTTGCCCTTGGCCGCGCAATAAAAGCCCCAGCAGGGTCGCTTCTCTTCGGGTCAGTTCCAGCGGATGTCCATCAAGAGATGCTGTCAATGTCGCCGCCGAAAACCGCAGTGGACCGAATAACATTGCGTCGGATTTCTGTTCGGCCTCGCGCCGCATCAATGCCCGCAATCGGGCGTCGAGTTCGCGCTGATCGAACGGCTTCACCAGATAATCGTCCGCCCCAAGGTTCAGGGCTGATACACGGTCATCGACCGAGAACAGGGCTGTCAGCATCAGGACAGGCGTACGATCACCACGGGCGCGCATGTCGCGCAGCAGGTCTGTGCCGTGTCGATCAGGCAGATTGATATCAAGGACTATGGCGTCGTATTTTTGCACGGCCAGAAAATCTTCGGCCTCTGCCGTGTTGCCAGCAACGTCGCAGGCCATGCCGGACTTCCCCAAACGCATCGCGACAGCCTCTGCCACATCGGCGGCGTCCTCTACGATCAAAACCCGCATGATCCCCCCTTCACCTGTCCGCGTGACAGGTTCGCGACAGCTTTGCCGCATATAGTCTTATCAGCCATTCGCGAGGAGACCGCAATTCTGCGGTGCGAGTGCACGAAAACCGGGCAGCCTAAAAACCCGGGAATATCGAATCTGGAGGGATTTACACATGATCATCAAGGCCACACGCTTGACCATCGCGGCAGCTGCACTGCTGGGCGCGACTGCAATCGGCGCATCTGCGCAAGGCTTCACCCCCGAAAGCCCCGAGTGCATCGCACCGGCGAACCCCGGTGGCGGTTGGGACTTCACCTGCCGTCAGGTCGGCAAGCTGCTGCAAGACGAAGGTCTGCTTGAGAAGACCATGCAGGTCACCAACCTTGCTGGCGGCGGCGGCGGCGTGGCCTACGCTGAAGTCGTGAACAAGCGCAACGACAGCAATGATCTGATCGTCGCAGCCTCCTCTGCCACGACGACTCGTCTGGCGCAGGGTGCTTATCCGGGTAACACGATGGATCAAGTCCGCTGGCTTGGGTCTGTCGGCGCGGACTACGGCATCATCGCCGTCGCCTCTGACAGCGAGATCACCGATCTGCCCGCATTGCTGGAGCAGATGAAGACCGATCCAACCAGCATTTCGATCGCGGGCGGCTCTGCCGTCGGTGGCTGGGATCACCTGAAGGTCCTGATCGCGGCCAATGCTTACGGTATCGACGACGTGCGTTCGGTGAAATACATCGCCTTCGACGGCGGTGGCGAGGCTGTGACCCAGCTTTTGGCCGGCTCCGTACAGGCGTTCACCGGTGACGCATCCGAAGCCAAGGGTTTCGTCGACAGCGGCGACATCCGCGTGCTGGCCGTTCTGTCGCCAGAACGTCTGGAAGGCGACTTTGCTGTCTTCCCGACCGCAAAAGAGCAGGGTATCGACGCCATCGGCGCCAACTGGCGCGGTTTCTACGCACCCGGTAACATGAGCGACGAAGCCTACGAAGCTTGGGTGTCCAAGATTGGCGAGCTTTACGCCTCTGACAAATGGAAAGATGTCATGGCGAACAATGGTCTTGCCCCGCTTGACCTGCAGGGTGACGCATTTCAGGCGTTCGTAGCCGAGGACGTCGCAAAGATCGAAACCATCTCTCGGGATATCGGCATCATCAAGTAAGGCACTTGATCGCAGTATCCGTCAGGGGCGCCGCAATACGTTGCGGCGCCCCGAACCATTCCGCGCCCAGCGCGACCGCACCCTTTTTCAAAGGATAACCCCAATGACCGATCGCATTTTTGGCGTCGTCGGCTTGCTGCTGGCCATCGGCTTTGCCTTGTCGGCCCTCACGATCGAGGAAAGCTTCCTCTCTGACGCCGTAGGGCCCAAGGCCTTTCCCATTATTATCGCTACAATTCTTGGCCTCAGCTCGCTTGTCATCGCGCTACGGCCGGACGCGGAACCGATTTGGCCCCCTTTGGGCCGGCTAGCCGAAATTTTCGCTGCCGCTGTTGTCATGGTGCTTTACGCCGAGATGCTACCCGTCATTGGCTTCATCATCGCGACCTTTTTCGCCGCAGGCTACCTGACGTGGCGTTTGGGATCGGGCGTGGTTGCGTCGATCCTGACGGGTGCCGTTACGTCGCTTGGCATCTATGTCGTCTTTCACCTCGTGCTGGGCCTCTCGCTCGCACGTGGTCCCTTTGGATTTTAAGGAGGTCGTCCGATGGATACCCTTTCGTCCCTTGCCGACGGCTTCGCTATTGCGCTGACGTGGCAAAATATCCTGCTGGCCCTACTTGGCTGCTTTTTGGGCACAATCATGGGCGCGTTGCCCGGTCTTGGCCCGTCCAACGGCGTCGCGATCCTGATCCCGCTCGCCTTTACTTTGGGCCTTGGGCCAACGGCGTCGCTGATTTTGTTAACATCAGTCTATTATGGGGCCATGTATGGCGGTCGGATTTCGTCGATCCTGCTGAACATTCCCGGCGATGAACCCGCGATGATGACTTGCCTAGATGGTTATCCGATGGCGCAGAAAGGCATGGCCGGTCAGGCGCTGACCTTATCCGGCATCGCGTCATTTGTGGGCTCGTTCTTTGCCACTTGGGGCTTGATTTTTCTAGCGCCGCAACTGGTCAAGATCGCGCTGCTGTTTGGACCGGCGGAATATTTCGCCCTGTTCGCACTGGCCTTCATGACGCTGGGTGGCATTTCATCTACGAACCAAGCCAAATCTGCTTTCGCCGCAGCGCTTGGCCTTGGTCTGGCAATGATCGGCGTCGACACCCAGACCGGTGTGCCGCGGTTCACCTTCGGTGAGGTTCACCTTTACGATGGTCTCGACTTTCTTGTCGCGATCGTTGGTTTGTTCGCGCTGTCGGAGGTGTTTATCTTCCTTGAAAATCGGCACGGCGAGGCTGATGGCGATGCGGCCAAGATTAAAGTCGGTCGTCTGACCCCGCCGTTGTCGATGATCAAACAGACGACGCCGACGATGATCCGTTCCACAATCCTTGGCTTCCTTGCCGGGGTGCTACCCGGGGCAGGGGCATCGCTGGGGTCCTTCATCGCCTATTCGTTCGAAAAGCGTCTTGTTGACAAGGATGGCAAGACCTTTGGCAAGGGTGACCCGCGTGGCGTCGCAGCACCAGAGGCCGGTAACAACGCCGCCGCCGGTGGTGCACTGGTGCCGATGCTGGCGCTGGGCGTGCCTGGTTCGGGAACCACAGCGGTGCTGCTGGCGGTTTTGCTGTCATTGAACATCACGCCGGGGCCACTGTTGTTCACCCAGAACCCTGATGTCGTGTGGGGCCTGATCGCGGCATTGTTCATCGCAAACTTTATGCTGCTGGCGATGAACATTCCAATGGTCGGCTTGTTTACGCGTGTGCTGATGGTTCCGCCGCGCATTCTGATGCCTGTGGTCGCGATGGTGTCGTTCGTCGGCATTTACGGGATATCGGGCTCGTCCTTTGATTTGCTGGTCATGGTCGGCTTCGGCTTGATGGGGTGGATGCTGCGCAAGCTCGACATACCTTTAGTGCCGATCATCCTTGGCACGCTGCTAGGCAATGCGATGGAAAATAACCTTCGTCGCGCCATCACAATCGACAACGGTGACTGGCTGACGCTAATCGATAGCCCGCTGGCCATCGGCCTGTGGTCTTTCGCGATCATCGGCTTCATCATTCCGCTGATTGTCGGGCGGCGGGTAAAGGCGAAAATGCACGCTAGACGTGATGAAGAGAACGCGATCTCTGACTAAACCGGGACCGGGCGGGGTTCGCACCCCGCCCGAAGTCCAGATACCTTGATGGCATATAACCAGCATATCCAAAAAATGTGCCATATGCGCAGCGTTTAACTATCAGGCGACGACTGTGGACAAGCCGCCGATGATAAGCCAGCGGTGCGTATCGTGAAGCTTCGGATTCGCATAGATGTTGCTCCAATCTCCAGCATACGTCCTGCTCAAACCTTGTAGCTTTCCCACCGTTCGAATTTTGATTTGCCGACCATTCAGGGCAGCGCACGACGTCTACAGAGCGTTATCGGTGTGACGCTTATTTGGGGCAACTCTAGCGGACGAATAAGGCTGAATAGCCAAACTGGAGTAGTCCAGATCGCCAGTCAGTGCATGATCGGCCTTTTGTTTCCCTGGCGGCGGCCGCGTCACGGCAAAAGCAAGCACCGGAATACAAGCCTTAGCCTGGGGCCGTGATGCTGCCCATTTGTGGCGTTGCTCGTTAAAGCTGCCGCGACGTGTGCAACACATTCACCTTGTACAAGCGGCTATTTTATAAAAGCTATGTTATTGACTTTTATTGCGCGCGGAACGTAACGTCGTTCTGTTGGCTTTGGATCAGGTCGGTGTTGATTTCCGGGTCGAATTGACCCCTTTCTTCGTTTCGTGTTGCCCCCTCTGGCTTATGATAACCTGATGGAAAGTCGGCGGAATTAATGACAGCTGGCGGGTCACGACGTTTCGGAAAACTGGGTAAATTTCTCGCACAATTCAACAGACTGGCGTCTGCAGCGATATTTGACCAACAAGGGGCCGGTCTATGATGTACCCGCGCCGACAATGGCAGAGGCTGCTGAAGGGCGAAGTCCGTTCGCCAATGCCGGGCTGACACTATGGTCGGAATATATGCGCGATCAGATCCCGGCCTTCTTCGGCGCGGAATTTACGACGGGCGCGTGGAATGCGGGTATCGTTGTTATCAAGCCCGCGAAGGCCATGGTCCTTCTAGTCACTTTGGACAAAGGTGCGCTGGCGACAGGTAACCATTACGTCGATCATTTCGAGACACCCAGCCAGTTTGCGTGGCAGTCCCAGACCAGCACGACACGCGAAAGCGCCAGAGGCCGGATCATCGGCGGCGCAGAGGAGGGCTGGTCGATACATCTCTTTATCCGCGGGTCAAAGGCACGGGATGGTAAGGCGGCTCCCTTCCGCTACGCGGGGCCGGTGACATTTGCCGGCTGGGAAGGGGAGGCTCCAATTTCCGTAACATTGCAGCTGTCTGAGCCTTTGCCGCAGCATCTGCATCGCGTATTCGGGCTGGGGTAATACTTGCGAAACAGCCACACGTAATGCGTGTTCGCGTTACTGAAGCACGGTCACCGCTTGACCGGAGAGGCCAAGGCCGTCTGATATGTTATTGATTTGAAAAACTTTGTCGGTGATGTCTGTTAAATTCTGTCGAACAGCACGCTTCGTTTCTGGCGCACTGCCTGTCTGTCGACCTCGAAGTCGACCCTAAAACCGCGCGCGTCTTTGATCTGGCGGCGGTATGCGAAGACGATAGGCCTGCCATCCGCGGAAGGCGGGGCCAGATTGACACGGCACTGGATCAGATTGAGTCCAGTCTTGGAAACATGCGTCATCTGATCGGCCACAATATCCTGCGCCACGATCTGCCGCATCTCATGGCGATCCGGCCAAAGCTCGCGCGACTTGCCGATGCGCCGATTGATACGCTGTGGCTCAACCCGCTGGCGTTTCCCCGCAACCCCTATCATCATCTGGTCAAGCATTACCACGACGGGCGATTGCTGTCGGGGCACGTGAATGATCCGGAGGCTGATGCGCGCCTCGTGTTTGATGTGCTTCGCAATCAGCTCTCGGCATTGCGCTCCCTCAATGCGCAACAGTCCGATGTCGTTGCCGCCTATCACTATTTAACGACCCGGCAGGATCGCAGTCTGGGGTTCGACGCTTTTTTTCGCCACGTGCGTGGCACGGAGGCTCCGTCATTGCCCGGCGCACAACTGGCAGTGTCACGCGTGCTGACTGACAAGGTCTGCATGCAGTCCCTGCACCGTGTGCTGGAGGATATCGCAGCACCGCATTCGGGATGGCCGCTGGCCTATGCAATGGCGTGGATCTCTGTTTCTGGTGGCGATTCCGTGATGCCGCCGTGGGTGCGGATGCAATTCCCGGACGCTGCTCGCATGGTCAAGCGCCTGCGAGACACCGCTTGTGCGGCACCCGACTGCGCTTGGTGCCGCGCCAACGCCGATCCGGTCGGGGCGCTGTCGCGGTGGTTTGGCTTCGATGCGTTTCGTGCCACGCCGGTCGACGCGGCGGGGCGACCCCTGCAAGAGCGGATCGTCGACGAGGGGATGCGGGGCCAAAGTCTGTTGGGTATCCTTCCGACCGGCACGGGCAAGTCCGTCTGCTACCAGATCCCCGCACTGGCAAAATTCGACCGGACCGGGGCGCTGACCGTCGTGATCTCACCCCTCGTGGCGTTGATGGCTGATCAGGTCGCCGGGATGGAACGGTCCGGCATTTCCTCTGCCGTCACGGTGAACGGCATGCTGTCGCTGCCCGAACGCCAGAACGCGCTGGAAAGGGTGCGGCTGGGCGAGGCATCGATGCTGTTGATCTCGCCCGAGCAGCTGCGCAGCGTTGCAGTCCGATCGGTCCTGAAGCAGCGCGAAATTGGGCTCTGGGTGCTGGACGAGGCGCATTGCGTGTCTAAATGGGGACACGATTTCCGACCGGACTACCGCTATGTCTCGCGCTTCATTGCAGAGGCGTCGGGGGACGATGGCCCGCCGCCGGTGATATGCCTGACGGCCACAGCCAAGCCGGAGGTCGTCGCCGATATCCGCGACCATTTCCGGGGTCGGCTTGGTGCGGACTTGATGCTGCTGGACGGCGGTGCATCGCGCACGAACCTCAGCTTCGAGGTGCGGACCACCGGGCGCAACACCAAGCTGGGGGACATACTCGATGTGATCGCACAGCGCTTGCCAAAGGAGGGCGCATCGGGGGCGGTCGTCTATTGCGCCACCCGCAGCGCGACTGAAAAGGTGGCGGAGTTCTTGCAACAGCAGGGTTTGGCTGCCGAGCGTTATCATGCAGGGCTGAGCCCGGACGAGAAGAAGACCATACAGGAGCGGTTCCGCACCGGCTCGCTGCGGGTCATCGCCGCCACCAATGCCTTTGGCATGGGCATCGACAAGCCGGACATCCGGCTGGTGGTGCATGGCGACATTCCAGGGTCACTGGAAAACTATCTGCAAGAGGCGGGCCGCGCCGGTCGGGACCGTTACGATGCGAACTGCGTGCTGCTGTTCGCGCCCGACGACGTGGAACGGCAGTTCTCCCTCTCGGCGCGGTCGCGTCTGGCCCGGCACGAGATTGGCGCAATCCTGAAAGCGGTGCGGCGAATGGATGCGCGCACGCGCAGCACTGGCACCGTCGTCGCGACAGCCGGCGAGATCGTGCGATACGAACACGACCGGGAATTCCAGCGCGAGAGTGCCACCAACGACACGCGGGTCAAGACGGCGCTGTCTTGGCTGGAAGAGGCCAGGCTGATGACCCGCGAGGAAAACCGCGTGCAGGTCTTTCCGTCGTCCCTGCGGGTGCGCACTATCGACGAGGCACAGGCCAAACTGGAGGCCGCGCAGACCACCGGCACTCGCAGGACGCAACTGATGGACATTGTGCGTCACCTGATCAATGCGCCGGTGGACGAAGGTATCTCGACCGACGAGCTGACCGGCGTCAGCGGCCTGACCGGCGGGCAGCTGACCAAGGCGATGGCAGATCTGGAAATGCTGGGAATCGCCCGGAACGACACCGCCGTCACGGTCTTTGTCCATGCCGGTGTCCGCAACGAATCCCGCAGGCGCCTGGCACAGGCGGCCCAACTGGAAGGCGACCTGATCGGCCTGATGCGCGAACAGGCCCCGGAGGCCGAGGATGGCGCGAGCCTGCCGTTCAACCTGCAACAGGCCTGCCAGACCCTGCGCGATGCGGGCCACGCGGACGTGCGACCCGATGGTGTCGAAAAGCTGCTGCGCGGTATGGCGCGCGACGGTCAGGATCTGGACGGTGGCAAGGGCAACCTGCGTCTGCGCAAGGCATCGCGGCATACGCTGTTTGTGGCGCTGCAACGGACGTGGACGGTCGTGTCGCAGGTGGCAGAGCTACGACGTCAGGCCGGCGAGGCGCTGCTCGCGCATCTGCTGGGCAAGCTGGAAAAGGGCACGCGTGGCAAGGATCTGCAGGTGGAGACGACCTTGGGTGATATGCTGGCCTGCCTGACAGGGGACGCGCTGCTGCGTGGTCAGGTAAAAGACATGACGCGGCTGATGGACCGCGCCCTCCTGTGGCTGCACGGACAGGATGTGGTGACGCTGGGCAAGGGTTTGACCGTGTTCCGCCCCGCGATGACGGTGCAACTGGCGCCGGGTAAGGCGGCTTTCACGGTCAAGGACTTTGCCCCGCTGGAAGAGCATTATGCCGAGCAGACTGTGCAGACCCATGTGATGGCCGCCTATGCTGAACGGGGCCTTTCCTCGATGACCGAAGCGCAGCGCCTGTCGGCAGATTACTTTACACTCGATCAGGAAGCTTTCATGGGACGCTGGATGCGCGGCCGCGCAACCGAGGTAAGGCGTCAGACCACAGGCACGTCATGGAAGACAGTTGTTGAGGTGCTGGACAATCCGGTCCAGCAGCGGATCGTCGCCGATGACCGGGACGCCACGAACATGCTGGTGCTGGCTGGACCCGGCTCCGGCAAGACGCGCGTGCTGGTGCATCGCATCGCCTATCTGATCCGTGTGCGCCGCGAGGATCCGCGCAGCATCCTCGTGCTCAGCTACAACCGCCACGCGGCGGTCGAGATACGGGCGCGCCTGCGGCACCTGATCGGCGACGATGCCTTTGGCGTAACAATCTCGACCTGTCACGCGCTGGCCATGCGGTTGGTCGGTGTCAGCTTTGCCGGTGCGTCGGCAGACAACCGCGACTTCGACGGCATGGTGATGGAGGCAGTGCGCCAGCTGAACGGCGAGGGCCTGAGCAAGACCGAGGCCGAAGCGCAGCGCGAGACCCTGATCGAAGGCTACCGCTGGATTCTGGTGGACGAATATCAGGACATCGGACCCGAGGAATATGCCCTGATCGCCGCCGTCGCCGGGCGCACGATCGAGGACGAGGACTTACGGTTGAGCCTGTTTGCAGTTGGGGACGATGACCAGAACATCTATGCCTTCGCGGGTGCGTCGATCCGCTTCATCCGGCAGTTCGAACAGGATTACCGGGCCAGACCCGAGTATCTTGTGGAAAATTACCGCTCGACCGCGCACATCGTCGCCGCCTCGAATACAGTGATCGCAGGGGCGTCGGACCGTATGAAGCGGGCGCATGATATTACCGTGAACCGGGCCCGCCGCAATGCCCCCGCTGGAGGATCCATGGCGCAAGATGATCCGGTCGGGCAAGGGCGTGTGCAACTGCTGCAGGCCGGGCCTGGTGACCGGGCACAGGCCGCCGCCGCGGTGGGAGAGTTGCAGAGACTAGCTGCGCTGGATGCGGGCTGGAACTGGTCGCGCACCGCCATCATCGCTCGGAGCTGGCGGCAGCTTTCCGCCGTCCGGGCCTATGCCGAGGCGCAGGGCGTCCCGGTCGAAATGGCGAACGAAAACCTGCCCAGCCTCTGGCGCCTGCGCGAAATGCAGCAATTCATCGCTGCCTTGTCGGTCGACCGGACACACCTGCTGGATGTGAACGATCTGCTGGGGATCGTGAACGATCTGCCCCGTAACCGCTGGTCAGACCTGATCGCCATCGGCGTAGCCGCATTGGCGCAAGAGGTCGGCATCGGTGCCGTGTCGGTGCCGGATCTGATGGAGTGGTTCGGCGAATGGTCGCGCGACGCGCGTGGCGAACAGCGCGGCTTGCTGCTGATGACCGCACACCGCGCCAAAGGGCTGGAGTTCGAAGACGTGGTGATCCTCGACGGTGGCTGGGACAGGCCGTCGCAAAACGAGGACCCGGATGCCCCGCGCCGCCTGTTTTACGTCGCGATGACCCGCGCCCGTCGCAGTCTCGCCGTGGTGACGCAAGGTGCGCATCCCTTCTTACCTGCAGGCGGCGACAACATCTTGCAACGCCGACCACCCGTGCCCGACACATCCGATATGCCCGCGGACCGGATCTATCTGATGCCGGACCTTGGGCAGGTTTTCATCGACTGGGCAGGCCGATTGCGACCACAGGACACGAGCGTTATCGCGATCGCCGCGGCGCAGGTTGGCGACCGGATCGTCCTGACCCAAGACGGAGATCGCTGGTTCCTGCAAGACCTGAAGGGGCGCAGGCTGGGGACGATGAAGCGCGGCTGGGCATTGCCATCGGGACGGTCCATCGTTTCGGTCTTGATTGGTGCCATCGTGATCCGGTATGCGCACGAAAGCGGCGAGGACCACAGGGACCGGCTGCGTCAATCCAGCTGGGAGATCGTTCTGCCCGAGATTGTCATGGAATGACCTGATAGTTCCTGTATCAACTCTCCACGCTTTCCCTACCTGTTAAATTCTGTCAAAGATTGACTCAGTTTTCCGGAACGTCGTGACCCAGCGGCTGGCAATAATTCATTTTACTTTTCAAGAGATTAACGTTTTAAAAGTGGTCAATGCCAAAAAGAAAATGGGTTCAATTCGATCCGTAAATCAACAGTCATGTCGGCTTGGGTGCCGTGTTGCAAGCCTTTGATATTTTCAGATTGATAGGCTTGGCTCGAAACAACGTTCACATAGGTTTTTGCAAATCTCGTCGCGTGGTGCACAAAGCCTGGTTCGAATCCCGGGCTTTGTGCTACGTCTTAAGCCGACAGGGCGATGCCGTCTTTCACGGCCAAACGGGGGCCTCTATCTGGCGACATCTCCTTCGCAAATCGCCGTGTTACGACGCTAAGATCTAGCCGATGCTCCTCGATGTAACCGCTTAGGGTTTTAAGGCTGAAACCTTCTGGCAGATAGTTAGGCAGCGGACTCATAAAACTCGATCCATAGCCTGACGGATGCGAGTTTGATCATCGACAAGAAGTTGCGTGATGTCTTCTCATATCGGGTTGCGATGCGGCGGAAAGAGGCTTTGAGCCTGCCGAAGAACCGCTCGATCTTGTTGC
>JAGXIQ010000038.1 GCA_024635625.1 Loktanella sp.
ACCCAACTCTGCACAATCTGCGCACCTCAATCATTCGGTGCAACATGACGAATCATGATTGGGCCTACTCGGACAAGACGAAGTCTGCTGGGTGAATCAATTTGCCACACGACTTATGGGTAACTGCAAGTCGATTGGGTGCTGTAGAAGGACCTATCGCCGCCACGAGGGTCACCCCCTGCATGCTGTCCTGTAGATGCGCCGCTGAGATGCAATCCTGTGTCGCAAGATGGCAGCCAAATTCCAGCACAGCCCCAGCTTTGTAGGATGCCGATCAATTCGCCCTTCATGCTGATCCTCTGTTTGCCTACGCGCGCTATCGGGCCAGACAAACAAAAAAGGCGATGCGCGGGAGGAGGTGCGCATCGCCTTCATATGGGATGGGGATCCTCGGGAGGAGGTAAAGATCCACATCTGGTGCCCTAACCGCAGGGAGGAGGTTGCGGCAGGACTATCCGGGTTAGCCGCGGGAGGAGGTGCAGCGCCCGTATTTTGGCAGTCGGTGGTAGCCGGGAGGAGGTGGCCACCACCGATCTGGGTTGGACTGCGCCGCAGGGAGGAGGTTGCGGGCCGTCCGGGTCGTAGGCCCTTGCGACCAACCAGGGAGGAGGTTGGTGGTCGCCGGGCCTTTCAGGAAAACCGCGGGAGGAGGTGCGGCTGTCCCGATCTGAATTTTTGTCGGTGGTGGCCGGGAGGAGGTGACCACCACCGATCGAGATGGACTGCGCCGCAGGGAGGAGGTTGCGGGCCGTCCGGGTCTTGATCCGCAAGCCAACCAGGGAGGAGGTTGGCGGCCTGTGGATCGTAAGGGAAACTGCGGGAGGAGGTGCAGGTTCCCATATTTCTTAAACTAGTTTCAAAACGGCGACCCGGGGAGGAAGTCGGGCCGCCGTCCTGTTATGCGCGCCCACCGCAGGGAGGAGGTTGCAGCGGCGCGGGTCAGGACCAAACCAGGGAGGAGGTTGGTTGGCCCCGATGAGAATTCTTATTTGCCGTAGGCAGCTTCGTAGGCGATCGACTTGATCATCGAGCGGCTGATGCCCAGATCGGCCAGATCGCGGTTGTCCAGCGCCTGAAGTTCAGTAAGGGTGGTGCGGTAGACCTTGCGGGCTGCTACAGCTTCGATCATCCGTGCCATCAGGCCGCTGGTGCGGGGGGCTACGGTCGTTGATGTGTTTGCGTATGCCATGTTCATCTCGTCTTTCATCTATTCCGGTGCAGTGTCTCTCTCTGCTTGTGATTGTTATGTATGACGATGCTGCACTTGCACAATGGCCGTCTCGGCAATGCTGCTATGCGCCGGGTGCAAGGTTACTCAAGGACAGTTATTAATCCGCCCAATGCTTGTGCAACAACGTGTTTGCGCCTTGAAAAAGAGGGGCTTGCGCTGTCGGCTATCCCACGAAAGGGTGCGCCAAGCCGGTCCGATCGTGAAGGAATTATATATATGGCACTGACAAAAGACGATATTTTGGCCGCTGTTGCGCAAATACCGCTGCCGAATGGCGAGACTTTGGGGGTCAGCGGCATGGTGCGCGCCGTCCAGGTCGAGGGTGATTCAGTCCGCTTCGTGATCGAGGCGCCGGATGCCGCGATTGCAGCGACGCTTGAACCTGTCCGACAGGCTGCTGTTGCTGCAGTGCAGCAAATTGCTGCGGGGCGGGGCGTCTCGGTGGTCTTGACAGCGCATTCTGCTCCTGCGCCGAAGCCCGAGGCACCCAGCCTGAAAATCGGGAGGCACCCGATGCCGCAGGCAGGCCCACTGCCCGTGGCGGGCGTTGACCGTATACTGGCGATTGGCTCGGGCAAGGGCGGTGTCGGGAAATCGACAGTCTCTTCTAACCTTGCCGTGGCACTGGCGCGCAAGGGGCGTCGGGTTGGATTACTAGACGCCGATATCTATGGGCCAAGCCAGCCGCGCATGATGGGCGTCAGCAAGCGCCCGGCCAGTCCTGATGGTAAGACAATCATTCCGTTGCAGGCGCACGGCGTCACGATGATGTCCATTGGCTTGATGGTGGATCCCGACAAGGCAGTTGTCTGGCGCGGACCGATGCTAATGGGCGCGCTGCAACAAATGTTGACACAGGTGGAATGGGGCAAGTTAGATGTCTTGATTATCGACCTGCCGCCAGGGACGGGGGATGTGCATCTGACATTGTGTCAGAAGACTCATGTCACAGGGGCCATCATCGTCAGTACGCCACAGGACGTCGCGTTGCTGGATGCCCGTAAAGCCATCGACATGTTCAAGACACTGAACACACCGTTGCTGGGTCTGATAGAGAACATGTCTACATTCTATTGCCCTCACTGCGGAGAAGAGACGCAAATCTTCGGCCATGGCGGCGTCTCGCAGGAGGCAGAGCGGCTAGGCGTGCCGTTTCTTGGGGCGTTACCCATCGATTTGGATACGCGATTGGCTGGCGACGCCGGTACGCCGGTCGCCGCGGGCGAGGGGCCGATCGCCGATGCCTATGCCGCCCTTGCGCAGCGGTTCATCGACGGCGGCATGGCCTAGGACCAGAATCGCCGTGGTATTGGCGGCATGGTTTTTCATGGAATCGGGATCGGGTCGCTCCAAAAGCGGCCCGATTCTCTTTTTGACGGCGCAAAATTTACGCATTAAATATTGTATTAAGGGATTGACTGCGTCCGAAGTGCCACGCCCCTACGCCGACTCGGAGTATCTGCAAAAGTTTTTTGGGATCGCTGTGAACTGGCTGGAATGTGCGAATTTAATACAAGATATAGCTAAAATTATCCACAGGCCCACAAGATAACCAAGTCGCCCTGTGGACAACTTTTGTCTCACGACGGCGTGAATGGCCGCCAATTCCCGTCAATTCCCGTGAATTCCCAAAATAACCATTGCCCGCTCGGATGCCGTCTGGCAAAACAGTCTCACGGTAACGACGGGCAGACAAACAAGGGGCATCAAAAGAACCCCACCGGCAAAATGTCAGGTTTCATACAGGCCTCGTTTTTACCAAAACAGAGCGATCCGGCGCGCGAGCGAGCAGACATCCCCCCAGGTGGCGCGCGCAGTCGGTCCAGCCCTTTAAGGGGCAGAAGGCGGCGGGTTGAGTAGTGGCAGCTATCTCAACCCGCCGTTTTCACATGTAGAACACATTTTCGGGGGGACGGGCAGAGAGGGCCAATTCAATTGGTCTTGAGGTTTTCAGGCGAAGTCACCCAGAAGGTGGACAGCAAGGGTCGCATGTCGATCCCGGCAGATTTTCGTCGCGTCCTCGAACTAGCCGACTCCGCTTGGGAATCTGGGCAACCCATTACTTGCAAGCTGATCTACGGTGACCATCTGGATGGTGCGCTTCAGGTTTACGGTCTGGCGGATTACGACCAGATGGCCGAAGATATCGAAGCCATGGAAGAGGGCGACGATAAGGAAGAGGCTATGCAGCTTCTGATCACCCAGTCCGATTACTTAAGCGTCGACAAAGACGGCCGAGTGGTCATGCCGATCCGTCACCGTGAAAAACTTGGCCTGACCGAGGGCGATCTCGTTTTCCGCGGTCGCTTAAGCTTTTTCGAAATCTGGAACGCCGAGACCTACGAAGAGGCCGTTCGTGCCCCAATGCGCGAGCGTCTTAAAGCGCGCGGTCCGGGCTTTAATCCCAAGACATTGATCAAGAAAGGGTAGGGCGCGGTTATGTCCGAAAACGACGCCCCACACATTCCGGTTCTCATAGAGGCGATCCTGTCCGCCTGTGCCCCAATCCATGGCACTTGGTTAGACGGCACCTTTGGCGCTGGCGGCTATACCCGGCGGTTACTGGACGCCGGCGCAGAGCGCGTCATTGCAGTAGATCGCGATCCGCTCGCGTTCCAGATGGCTGAAAGCTGGATTGGTGACTACGGCGACCGGATCGTGCCGGTGGCTGGGGAATTCTCCAAGCTGGATGAATACGCGACTGGCCTCGATGGCGTCGTGCTAGACCTTGGCGTCAGTTCGATGCAGCTGGATTTGGCTGAACGCGGATTTTCTTTTATGCGCGACGGGCCGCTGGATATGCGGATGTCGCAAACCGGCCCCTCTGCCGCTGACCTCGTCAACTTGAAGGACGAGGCGGAACTGGCAGATATTATTTATCTTTATGGCGAAGAGCGCGCCAGCCGCCGGATCGCCAAGGCCATAGTCGCCGCCCGTCCGGTGACAACAACAGGGCAACTGGCACGGATCGTGGAATCCTGCATGCCCCGCGCCAAGCCAAATCAAAGCCACGTGGCGACGCGTACCTTTCAGGCGCTGCGTATTGCGGTGAACGATGAATATGGCGAACTTGCCACTGGGATGGAGGCCGCCGAGCGTGCCCTTGCCCCCGGCGGGCAGTTGGCCATTGTGACCTTCCACTCGGTCGAGGACCGGATGGCAAAACGCTTTATCCAGACACGCAGTGCGACGACGCCCAACGCAAACCGCTACGCGCCGGTGCTGGATACGGTTGTGCCCGCCTTTACGCAAAAGACGCGCAAGGCCATCGTGGCGGACAAGGACGAAGTTGCGAGAAACCCAAGGTCGCGTTCGGCCAAGCTGCGAGTCGCAATCCGCACTGACGCCCCCGCGCAGCCGATGGATCGCAAGGACATGGGAATGCCGATGATGAAGGGTGACGCCACATGATGCGGTCGGTGATGTATGTGCTGGCGGCGTTTACCGTCATGGGGTTAGCTTTTTGGGCCTATCAGGAAAACTACGCCACGCAGCAGTCTGTCAAAGAGGTGCGCCGTCTGCACGCAAGCATCGGTGATGCCCATGAACGCCTGGGCATGTTGCGTGCGGAATGGGCATATTTAAATCGGCCAGACCGCTTGATTGATCTGGCCGAGATTAACTTTGACCGCTTGGGCCTGCTGCCCCTGTCGCCAGAAGCTTTCGGCACGATTGAAGCAATTGTGTATCCGCTGCCGGAAATTCTGCCGATCACCGATCCCATCGACATTAATTCAATCCCGCCCAGCGATTCCGAGGACCCGCTATGATCCGCACGCCCCTGCGCCCGCTGGCACGCATCCTCAAGGCACGTGAAAAGGGTGAAGACCCCAACGCCATTGCCGCCGAAAACCTGCGCCTGCGTCACGAGGCCATGGCCGACAAGTCCCGTGCTAGGGCAGAAGGACGCCTGCTGGTTCTGGGGGCATTCTTTGCCGTGGCGTTCTGCACCGTGGGCATCAGGATGGGGGCGATCGCGTCGTCCATCCCCGAAGAACCGCGCACGGCCGCGACCGGTAACCCGATTATTGGCCAGCGGGCTGACATCGTGGATCGGAACGGTCGTATTCTGGCGACAAATCTTGAAACGCATTCTCTTTATGCCCAGCCGCAGCACATGATCGACCCGATCCGCGCGGCCCAAGAATTGAAGGTCATCTTTCCAGAATTGAACGAAGAACGCATGGTGAAAGACTTCACCGGTAAGCGTAAATTTGTTTGGATTCGCAGGCAGTTGTCCCCCGAACAGATGCAGCAGGTTCACGATATCGGTAGCCCCGGCCTGCTTTTCGGTCCACGCGACATGCGCCTTTATCCCAATGGTCCCATTGCCGCACACGTCTTGGGCGGTGCCAGTTACGGGCGTGAAGACGTGGCCAGCGCCGAAGTGATTGGCGTTGCGGGCATCGAACGCCGTTTTGATAGTCTGCTGCGTGACCCTGCGAACGAGGGCAAGCCGCTTGAGCTTTCGCTCGATCTGACCGTGCAAGCCGCGGCAGAAGAAGTGCTGGACGGCGGCATGAAGCTGATGAATGCCAAGGGTGCGGCAGCTGTTCTTATGGACATGTATACTGGCGAGGTGATCGCCATGGCGTCGCTGCCGGACTTTGATCCAAACAACCGCCCACCGATCCTGCTGAAGGGCGACCAGTCTGACAGCCCATTGTTCAACCGCGCGGTGCAGGGCGTCTACGAACTCGGCTCTACCTTCAAGATTTTCGCTGTCGCGCAGGCAATGGAACTCGGTCTCATCAATCCCGAAACGATTATCGACACAAAGGGTCCGCTGTCTTGGGGCCGCTTCCGGATCCGCGACAGCCACTCCATGCCATCTGCGATGACGGCAACGGATGTGATCGTGAAATCCTCGAACGTTGGTACGGGTCGCATTGCCATGCTGATTGGTGGTGAACGCCAGAGATCATTCCTAACCTCACTTGGTCTGGCAGAGGCCACCGATATCGAACTTTCGGAAGGACGTTCCGGTATTCCATTGCTGCCCAAGAACTGGTCCGAGATTTCGACCATGACGATCAGCTTCGGTCACGGGATTTCAGATTCACCTTTGCATTTGGCATCCGCCTATGCGTCGCTGCTGAACGGCGGCACACGGATCCAGCCGACGCTGCTAAAGACAGGTACAATACAGCAAGGTGCGCGGGTCGTGCGGCCTGAAATCAGT
This sequence comes from Loktanella sp., assembly GCA_024635625.1. Classification (GTDB taxonomy): domain Bacteria; phylum Pseudomonadota; class Alphaproteobacteria; order Rhodobacterales; family Rhodobacteraceae; genus Loktanella. Next base: position 6,414 of record JAGXIQ010000038.1, read on the forward strand.
GCCCGGGCGCGGTCGATGTTGCGTCAAGTCGTCGTGCGCGGCACCGCATCAATGGGAGAGGTCGAAGGCTATCAGGTCGCCGGCAAGACCGGTACCGCCGACAAGCCCAAAGAAAATGGTGGCGGCTAATACGACGACAAGGTCATAGCGACTTTCGCGTCTATCTTTCCCGCAAACGACCCAAAGTACGTGCTGATCGTTACGCTAGACGAACCGTCCGAAAATTCTAGCGACCAACCTCGCCGCACGGCGGGCTGGACAGCAGTGCCCGTCGCAGCAGAGATGATCCGCCGTGTGGCCCCCTTGCTGGGATTGCGGCCACAGATTGAACCTTCCGAGGTGGCTAGTGTAACACTCTCCTCGAACTGAACGGGGTGAGGGCCGATATGGCACAGACCAAAACGCTGGCGGAACTGGGGCTGACGGCCCGCGACGGGCGTAAGCCAGAGATTACCGGTGTAACCACCGACAGCCGCGCCGTGCGGCGGGGGCATCTGTTCGCGGCATTGCCGGGGACTAAAGTGCATGGGGCTGCCTTCGTGGCGATCGCGCTGGAAAAGGGCGCAGCGGCAATCCTGACGGACGCCATCGGTGCACAACTGGCCGCAGAGGCTTTGGCTGCTTCTGACGCCGCATTGATTATCGCTGAAGACCCGCGCGCAGCACTTGCTCAGACCGCATCTCTTTGGTTTGGCGCACATCCAGAAGTCATGGTCGCCGTAACGGGCACCAATGGAAAGACGTCCGTTTCCACGTTCACCCGTCAAATCTGGGAGGCTCTTGGTTACGCTGGCATCAATCTTGGCACGACGGGGGTAGAGGGCGCGTGGTCAGCGCCGTTGCACCATACCACACCTGACCCCGTGACCCTGCACCGCGTTTTGGCCGAAGCTGAAGTCGCAGGCATCACCCATGCAGCGATGGAGGCGTCAAGCCACGGCTTGGACCAGCGACGTTTGGACGGCGTGATGCTGGCGGCAGCAGCGTTCACCAATTTCACGCAAGACCATCTAGATTACCACGAGACATTCGAGGCCTATTTCGACGCGAAGATGGGTTTGTTCACCCGTGTCCTGTCAGAGGACGGTGTGGCGGTTGTGAACCTTGACGATCCGCGCGGACACGAAGTTGCCAGCCTCTGCACCTCTCGCGGGTTAGAGGTCATCGGGGTCGGCCGCCACCCAGAAGCGCGTTTCCGCATTTTGGGGCAACGGTTCGATGATACCGGGCAGGATTTGCGGTTCTCTTGGCAGGACCGGCCCCATACGGCGCGATTGAACCTAATCGGCGGCTTTCAGGCCGACAATGTCGCCGTCGCTTGCGGTCTGGCTATCGCGGCCGGGGCGATACCGGGAGAGGTCTTTGGCGTCTTGGACCAATTGACCACGGTGCGTGGACGCATGCAGCTTGTCGCGCGGCGTGACAACGGGGCTACGGTTTTTGTCGATTTCGCGCATACGCCTGATGCGGTAAAGACAGCGCTGCGGGCGCTGAAGCCGCACGTCATGGGCCGCACCGTCGTAATCTTAGGCGCAGGCGGCGACCGGGACGCGGGAAAGCGGCCACTGATGGGGCAGGCTGCGGCGGAAAACGCCGATCTGGTTATCGTGACCGACGACAACCCCCGTTCCGAGCGGCCTGCCGATATCCGCGCCGCCGTGCTGGCGGGGGCCAAAGGTGGTGCCGAGGTGATCGAAGTGGGGGATCGCGCCGAGGCCATCCTGCGCGGTATCGACGCCCTAGGACCGGGCGATGCATTACTGATCGCAGGCAAGGGGCACGAAACGGGTCAGATCGTGGGCGATGCAGTGCTGCCCTTTGACGACGCGGAACAGGCGAGTGTCGCCGTTGCTGCACTGGAAGGGCGGATATGACCCCGCTATGGACCGCTGCAGAAGCAGCTGCTGCGACGGGCGGCGCGACTGCGGGCGATTGGCAGGCAATGGGCGTATCTATTGATACGCGCACGCTGCAGCCCGGCGATCTGTTCGTCGCCCTCGCGGCGGCGCGCGACGGGCATGATTTTGTGGCACAGGCCTTGGCGCAGGGGGCGGCGGCAGCGCTTGTTAGTCATCGTCCAGACGGCGTGGCCGAGGACGCATCTTTATTGATCGTGGCTGATGTTCTGCAAGGTTTGGAGGCCTTGGGCCGCGCCGCCCGTACCCGCACGCAGGCCCGTGTCGTGGCAGTGACCGGGTCGGTTGGCAAAACCTCGACCAAGGAAATGCTGCGCGCAGCGCTGACGCCGCAAGGGCGGACCCACGTCGCTGAGGCATCCTACAACAACCATTGGGGCGTACCGCTGACGCTGGCACGGATGCCCGCCGACACGCAGTTCGCCGTGATAGAAATCGGGATGAACCATCCTGGAGAGATCGCACCGCTGGCGCGTATGGCACGGCCCCACGTCGCTATGGTGACGACGGTCGCCGCCGCGCATCTGGAAGCGTTTGACAGTCTTGACGGGATTGCGCACGAAAAGGCCTCCATCACGGATGGGTTAGAACCGGGCGGCATCGCAGTCCTGAACGCGGATTTGCCGACCTCTGGCATTCTGCGCGATCATGCAGTGGCCGGGTCGCATCCCGTGATCGGTTTTGGTGTGAATGCCGACTGGTCGCTCGGTGATGTGCGGATCACAGATCGTGCCACCATCATCTCGGCCAGCCATGACAGTACCGACTACCTTTTCAAACTCGCTGTACCGGGACGTCATTTCGCAATGAACGCCGTTGGGGTCCTTGCGGCCTGTGACGCCCTTGGTGCCGACCCGGTGCAGGCAGCGCAAGACATCGGCCAATGGCAACCGCCAGAAGGCCGTGGCACGCGCGAGATCGTCATTCTGGACCACGGCATCGCCGAGGAAACGCTTGATCTGATAGACGACGCCTTTAATGCCAATCCGACATCCATGATCGCCTCGTTGGAGGTTTTGGCCGCCAGTACCCCCCGCAACGGCGTGGGGCGCATCGTCAAAGGTCGGCGCGTGGCGATCCTTGGGGACATGCTGGAACTTGGGCCGGACGAGATGGCGATGCACGCCGCCTTGGCTGACGACCCGTATCTGCGGTCGGCCCATGTTGTTCATTGCGCTGGCCCGCGTATGCGGGCGCTTTTTGACGCGCTGCCAGGTGATCTACGCGGCCAATGGGCACCAGAGGCCGCCGATCTGGCGGGGCAGGTGGCAAAGTTGGTCGACGCCGGCGATGTCGTGCTGGTCAAAGGGTCTAAAGGCAGCAAGGTGTCCCGCGTTGTTGACGCGATCCGTAAACTGGGGCATCGCTCTTAGCCGTAATCGTAAGGAACCATCCACATGTTGTATTGGCTGACGGAACTGTCTGATGGCGGCGATTTCTTCAATCTTTTCCGCTATATAACGTTCCGCGCCGGCGGGGCCTTCCTGACCGCGCTGGTCTTTGGCTTTATCTTTGGTTTGCCGCTGATCAACGTATTGCGTCGCACCCAAGGCAAAGGTCAGCCGATCCGCACCGACGGACCAGAGGGGCACTTCGCCAAGGCGGGCACGCCGACGATGGGCGGATTGTTGATCGTGGGCGCGCTTACGACGTCGACCCTGCTTTGGGCGCGCCTGGACAATGCCTATGTCTGGATGGTGCTTTTTGTGACGCTGGCATTTGCGGCTATCGGCTTTGCCGATGACTACGCGAAGGTCAGCAAGCAGAATACAAACGGCGTATCTGGGCGGGTACGCATTCTTCTGGGCCTGTTGATTGCTGGCATTGCTGGTTTCTGGGCAGCGCAATACCATCCCGCCGACCTGACCAATCAGCTTGCAGTTCCAGTGTTCAAGGACGTGTTGATTAACCTTGGCCTGCTTTTTGTGCCATTTTCCATTCTTGTGATCGTGGGGGCCGCAAATGCGGTGAACCTGACTGACGGTTTGGACGGCCTTGCCATTATGCCGGTGATGATCGCTGCGGGCACCTTTGGTATCATCGCTTATTTCGTCGGCCGGGTGGACTTTTCTGAAAGCCTTGGCCTGCATTACGTGCCTGACTCTGGCGAAATTCTTGTGTTTTGTGCCGGTCTAATTGGCGGCGGTCTGGGGTTTCTGTGGTACAATGCCCCGCCTGCTGCTGTCTTCATGGGTGACACCGGGTCGCTGGCCTTGGGCGGCGCCTTGGGTGCGATTGCCGTAGCTACAAAGCACGAAATCGTTTTGGCGATTGTCGGCGGCCTTTTCGTCGTCGAGGCGCTGAGCGTGATTATTCAGGTTCTTTATTTTAAACGGACCGGCAAGCGTGTGTTTCTGATGGCGCCGATCCATCACCACTACGAAAAGAAGGGCTGGGCAGAGCCGCAGATCGTCATCCGTTTCTGGATTATTAGCCTGATCCTCGCGATGATCGGTCTAGCGACGTTGAAGGTCCGCTGATTACGATCCACCTTTAGGGTTTTTTCAGACCTGTAGCCTTACGTTGATCCATGAAGGATCGGACGGAAGGACAATCATGGTTGCGACACGTTTGAACCCGGTATTTGTCACCCCCCGGTACGAGGACGCCGGGCTGTTCAAGGCCGACATATGTAGGCTTGCGGTGAACCTAACGCCCGCCGTGCGCCGTAACGCGCGGGCCGATTACATCTTTGACGGCGTGATTGACGGCAAATACCGGGTTCCAATCTTTTTTGGCGGCCGTCGGGCAGTTTTGGCGTCTGCAGTCCTAGACGCTATGAGAACCGTGCTGCGTGCACCGGTCGCTCGCGACATTGATCTGAATGCCTTGGTCGAGGACGACAGAGTGGTGTTGCCTTTACAGGTTGACGGTGCGTGGCGCACAGTTGTGCGCGAGGATGCGCAGGGGTTCGCTCGTGCGACGCACCATTTCATCGCGGCAGCTTGGACGATCGGTGTCGGGGGTGATCGGCCTTTGCGATTTGGCACAATGCCGGTGCGTTAAGGGTGTGCAGGACCTGCGCTGATCCCCTTGCATCCGCCCGCCCAGCCGGGGCAATGTCCCGCCAATTGGCAAAGGATGCGCGATGATACCGGTTCAAGGATATGAAGGGCGGCAGGTTGCCGTTCTGGGATTGGGCCGTTCCGGTCTGGCGACGGCGCGAGCGCTGGCCGCTGGTGGCGCTGTACCCGTTGTTTGGGACGACAGCCCGCGCGCCCGCGACGCGGCAGAGTCCGAAGGCTGGGACGTACGCGACCTAACAAAGAGCGGGGCGTTTACCGATGTCGCGGCGCTGATCGTCAGTCCCGGCATCCCGCATCTGTATCCATCCCCTAACCCTGTCATTTCGGCGGCATGGGACGCGGGTGTGCAGGTCGATAATGATATCGGACTGTTCTTCCGGTCCTACGCCACAGACGATTGGGATGGGTTTGACAGCGCCCCACGCGTCATCGCCGTGACTGGATCGAATGGCAAATCCACAACATCCGCCCTTATTCACCATATCCTTACGGCGAACGGTCGTCCCGCCCAACTGGCGGGAAACATTGGCCGCGGTGTGCTTGACCTTGATCCTGCCCACGACGGAGAGGTCGTGGTGCTTGAACTGTCGAGCTATCAGACCGATCTGGCGCGCCATTTGACGCCGGACGTGGCGGTGCTGACCAACATCAGTCCGGACCATCTGGACCGTCATGCGGGACTGGGTGGCTATTTTGCGGCCAAGCGCCGGTTGTTTGCAGAAGGTGGGCCGGACCGCGCCGTGATTGGCGTGGATGAAAACGAGGGGCTGTATCTGGCGAACCAACTGGTCGAGACCTTCGCCGACGACCGTCTGATCCGGGTGTCGGTGACGCGCAAGCTAACCGAGGGCTGGACGGTCTTTGCGCGCAAAGGCTTTCTAAGCGAATACCGCCGTGGCCAGCAGATGTCATCTATCGACCTTCGAGAGATTAAGGGACTGCCGGGCGCGCATAACCATCAGAACGCCTGTGCGGCGTATGCCGCCGTGCGGACTCTGGGGATCGGCCCCAAAGGGATCGAAGCCGCGCTTCATAGCTATCCCGGTCTGCCGCATCGGAGTCAGCTAATCGCCGAAAGGGGTGGTGTGCGTTTCGTTAACGACAGCAAGGCCACTAATGTCGATGCTGCCGCCAAGGCGCTGCAGGCCTTTCCTGCGATCCGCTGGATTTGCGGCGGTCTGCAGAAAGAAGGGGGCCTAGACGGATTGTTCCCGCATCTGGGTGCTGTCAAGCGGGCCTATGTCATCGGGCGCGAGGCAGAAGCCTTTGCCCGGCAATTGCCGGGGATCGAGGTCGATGTGTGTGGCACGATGGACGTGGCCGTCGCCCGCGCCACGGCTGATGCCCAACCGGGAGAGGTCGTGCTACTTGCCCCGGCCTGTGCGTCCTTCGATCAATACGACAGCTTTGCCGCAAGGGGTGACGATTTCACCGCGCAGGTTCTGGCGGGCGAGGGCCCAGCCTAAGCGACGCGTACGTCGGGCGGCAGCAAATTTTAATGGTAGGTTGCTAGTGTTCAGCGATGGCTGTCCCTGCGACCCAGCCGGATGACCACGCCCATTGAAAATTGTAGCCGCCCAGCCAGCCGGTGACGTCGACTGCTTCGCCGATTGCGTAAAGGCCGGGAACGGTCTTTGCCTCCATCGTTTTGGAATTCAACGCTGCGGTATCGATACCGCCCAGCGTCACCTCTGCTGTGCGGTAGCCTTCGGTGCCCGACGGCGTCAGGTGCCATTGATGTAGCGATTCTGCGATCTCTCGCAGGCGCGCATCAGACAGATCGGCGAGGTTCGAGGCGGGCAGGGCGTCTGCAAGGTATTGGACAAGGCGACCTGGCAAAAGCTGCGAGAGCACCGTCGTCAGCGCACGTCGACCCGCTGATTGCTTTGCCGCCTTCAGCGCGTCAAAAAGCGATGTAGTAGGGGACAAGTCTAGTGTAATGGCATCACCCTCTGTCCAATACGACGAGGCCTGCAAAATGGCCGGGCCCGACAATCCGCGATGAGTGAAAAGCGTGGCCTCTGTAAAGGCGGTGCCACTGGCGGTCACGCGGGTTGGCAGGGCAGTCCCCGCAAGCGGTTTGAAACGGTCGTCCGTAAAGGTCAGCGGCACCAAGCCAGGGTGTGCTGTGATCATGGGCAGACCGAACTGGCTGGCAATTCGATAGGACAGGTCCGTCGCGCCCATTGCGGGGATAGACTTGCCGCCGGTGGCGAGGATCAGGTTATCGGCCGTGACTGTGCTACGCGAGCCGTCACGGTCCAGCGAAACACGAAATGCACGATCGTGGGCGACGTCGACGACCTCTGTTTTAAGCCAAAGTCGCGCACCGGCCCGATCCATTTCGTCCTTCAGCATCTGGACAATCTGGCGGGCAGACGTGTCGCAGAACAACTGGCCCAAGGTCTTTTCGTGATGCGCGATGCCATAGGCGTCAACTAAGGCGATGAAGTCCCATTGGGTATAACGAGAAAGTGCCGATTTGGCGAAATGCGGGTTGCCACTGATAAAGCGGTCCGGTGCGGTGCGCAGGTTGGTAAAATTGCAGCGCCCCCCGCCAGAGATGCGTATTTTCTCTCCCGGCGCTTTGGCGTGGTCAACGACGAGAGTTGATGGCCCGGAATGTGCCGCGGCCATCATGCCGGCTGCACCGGCGCCAAGGATCAAAGTTTTCACATGCATACACGCCACGTGGCGCGAAACCGGCGCTGTGGCAAGGGAAAGGGTGCCTTGGATGCCCCGTTTTGCATCCCAGACATCCAAAATATGCATCTTGGCGAATCAGGACGCGATTTGAAGTGGAAATGAGGCGGCAGACACGGTATGGTTATGAGATAGATCCGCGAAGAACGCGGACGATGAGGCAGTCTTGGCGGTGAAACAATGACCGAAATGGTGTATGGCGCGCCACGCGTCGTAGCAGGCGATCCCGTTCTGCCGCGTTGGTGGCGGACGATCGACAAGTGGAGCATGTGCTGCATTCTGGCGCTGTTCGGGATCGGATTGCTGCTGGGGTTGGCGTCTTCGCCGCCCTTGGCCGCGAAAAATGGATTGAACCCCTTTTACTATGTGACCCGTCAGGGCTTTTTCGGCGGCATGGCGATGATCGCAATGTTCGGCGTCTCGATGATGAGCCCGGTAATGGTCCGCCGGATGGCTGTCATCGGTTTTGCATTTGCGTTCCTTGCCTTGGCGCTATTGCCAATCTTTGGCACCGACTTTGGCAAGGGTGCCGTGCGCTGGTATTCGTTTGGCTTCGCGTCAGTCCAGCCCAGCGAGTTCCTGAAACCCGGCTTCGTGGTCGTCGCCGCGTGGTTGATGGCTGCGGGGTTAAGCGTAGGCGGTCCGCCGGGGCGAATGTATTCCTTTATCCTGACTATCGTGATCGTGGCGTTTCTGGCGCTGCAGCCTGATTTTGGTCAGGCGTGTCTGGTGCTGTTCGCTTGGGGTGTGATGTATTTCGTGGCAGGGGCGCCGATGGTCTTGCTGGCGGGGCTGGCCGGGGTGGTCGTGGCAGTCGGGGCGTTCGCCTACGAGATGTCCGAACACTTTGCACGCCGAATTGACGGTTTTCTAAGCCCCGATGTCGATCCGCGTACACAACTGGGCTATGCAACTAACGCGATCAGAGAGGGCGGCTTTTTCGGCGTTGGCGTCGGCGAGGGGCAGGTGAAGTGGTCGCTGCCCGACGCGCATACTGACTTTATTATTGCTGTCGCAGCCGAAGAATATGGCTTGATTTGTGTTATGGCGATCATCGCGCTTTATGGTGTGATCGTTGTGCGGTCGTTGATGCGTCTTATGAAAGAGCGCGATCCCTTCATTCGTCTGGCGGGTACAGGTTTAGCTTGTGCGTTCGGCGTACAGGCGATGATTAACATGGGCGTGGCCGTGCGGCTTCTGCCTGCAAAGGGAATGACCTTGCCCTTCGTCAGCTACGGCGGTTCAAGTCTGATCGCTGGTGGCATTGCTGTCGGCATGTTGCTTGCGATGACGCGGTCGCGGCCGCAGGGCGAGATTGGCGATATCCTGATGCGGCGGGTCGGGCGGTGATCTGCCGCGACGCAAGAAGGGGGGGCTACCCCCCGTTCTGCGGACTCTCCCCGGAGTATTTCGGGAAAAAACGAGGATATTTATGGCACCGCTTCTGATGTTGGCAGCCGGTGGGACCGGTGGGCACATGTTTCCCGCGCAAGCGCTTGCCGAGGCGATGCTGGAGCAGGGTTGGCGGGTGAAGTTAAGCACCGATCCGCGCGGCGCGCGCTATGTTGGCGGCTTTCCTGAGGCGGTCGAAATTGTAGAAGTCGATAGTGGCACATTTGCCCGCGGCGGAGCCTTGGCCAAGCTGGCGGTGCCGGGGCGGATTGCAGGCGGCGCTCTTCGTGCGGTGATGGCCATGCGGCGGGACCGTCCGGACGTGGTCGTGGGGTTCGGCGGATATCCCGCAATTCCTGCGATGACGGCGGCGACGCTGCTGAAAATTCCGCGCATGATCCATGAGCAGAACGGTGTATTGGGCCGGGTGAACCAGTTATTCGCCAAACGCGTCAATCTGGTGGCCTGTGGCACGTGGCCGACGGCCTTGCCTGACGGAGTCGCGGGAGAGCATGTGGGCAATCCGGTACGGCAGGCGATCCTGGACCGTGCTGGTGCGCCCTATATCCCACCGGGTGATTATCCGATGTCTGTGCTTGTTGTTGGCGGAAGCCAAGGCGCGCGCATCTTGTCGGATGTCGTGCCTGCGGGCATCGCAGCACTGCCAGATCATCTGCTGCGCAATATCCGCGTTTTCCAGCAGGCACGGGCCGAAGATGTTGACCGGGTAAACGCCTTTTACGCGGCACGCGGTATCGCGGCGGACATCCGGACATTCTTTGATGATATGCCGGACCGGCTGGCAGAGGCGCAGCTGTTGATCGCGCGGTCCGGGGCGAGCACGGTGGCGGACGCCTGCGTAATCGGACGGCCCGCAATTTGGGTGCCGCTGGCCAGTGCGATCCGCGATGAGCAAACAGCCAATGCGCGCCAGATGGTCAGCGCAGGTGCCGCGATCCTGATGCCGGAAAGCAAATTCAACGCCGAAAGCTTGGCGGAACACATGGAAACTGTGCTGTCCCATCCATCAGGCGCACTGCAAATGTCCCGCGCGGCCTTGTCGTGCGCGACACCGGACGCTACAGCGCGGCTCGTTGCGCTTGTGGAACATCTGGCGGGGCTAGGACAATGATGGACGGGAATATAGCGATGATGGCTCCGACGAAACTGCCGCTGGACGTGGGTGCAATCCATTTCGTGGGGATTGGCGGGATCGGTATGTCGGGTATCGCCGAAGTGCTGATCAATCACGGTTATCAGGTACAGGGGTCTGACCTGAAAGCGACACCGATCACCGAGAGATTGGAGAGCCTTGGCGCGAAAGTCTTTGTCGGGCAGTGCGCCGAGAACCTTGAAGGTGCCGAGGTTATTGTCATCTCTTCAGCCATCAAGACTGGCAACCCGGAACTGGACACGGCACGTGCGCGCGGTCTGCCTGTGGTGCGCCGGGCCGAGATGTTGGCTGAACTGATGCGGCTGAAATCCAACGTCGCGATTGCGGGCACTCATGGTAAGACGACGACCACCACCATGGTTGCCGCCTTGCTGGACGAAGGCGGTCTTGACCCAACGGTCATCAATGGTGGGATCATCCACGCCTATGGGTCCAATGCACGCATGGGGCAGGGCGAATGGATGGTTGTAGAGGCTGACGAAAGCGACGGTACATTTAACCGCCTGCCAGCAACGATCGCCGTCGTGACCAATATTGATCCAGAGCATATGGACCATTGGGGTACGATAGAGAACCTGCGACAGGGCTTTCTTGATTTTGTGTCGAACATCCCATTCTACGGCTTGGCCGTTTGCTGCACTGACAATGCCGAGGTTCAGGCGCTGGTGGGTAAAATAACGGACCGCCGTGTCGTCACCTTCGGCTTTAACGCGCAGGCCGACGTGCGGGCTGTGAACCTGACCTACGTCAAAGGCGTAGCCCATTTTGACGTGGCATTGCAGTCAGAGGATGACGTGATCGAAGGTTGCGTCTTGCCGATGCCCGGCGATCACAACGTATCCAACGCACTGTCTGCCGTCGCCGTCGCCCGCCATCTGGGCATGAAAAAGGCCGAGATCCGCGCAGCCCTAAAAGCCTTTGGTGGCGTCAATCGCCGCTTTACCCGCGTTGGTGAAGTAAATGGCGTCACGATCATTGACGATTACGGCCATCACCCGGTCGAAATTGCCGCCGTGTTGAAGGCGGCTCGTCATGCAACTGAGGGACGCGTCATTGCCGTGCACCAGCCACATCGCTATAGCCGCCTATCCCATCACTTCGACGAGTTCTGCGCTTGCTTTAACGACGCCGATGTCGTGGGCATTGCAGAGGTCTATGCTGCGGGAGAGCAGCCCATTCCCGGGGCTGACCGCGACAGCCTCGTCGCGGGGTTGATCCGCCACGGTCATCGGCACGCCCGCGCCGTCGCGTCCGAGGACGATCTGGAGCGTCTGGTGCGTGAACAGGCAAGCCCCGGCGATATGGTCGTTTGTTTGGGGGCAGGTACAATCAGCGCTTGGGCCTATGGTCTGCGCGATAGGTTGGAAAAATGATCTGGTCTGCTTTCTGCGGGGTACTTTGGGTACTGGCCGCGACCGGCACTGCATTTTTGCCGATGCGGCGGCAATTCGTGCCGGGGGTGGCGCTTTTGATTACGGCGCCTGTGTTGATCATATGGCTGGGGTACGAGGCCGGTTGGCTGGTTGCAGTGTTGGCTGTGCTGGCCTTTGCGTCGATGTTTCGTAATCCACTGCGATACCTGATCGCCCGCGTTCGTGGACAAAACCCGACCCTCCCACCAGAGATGTACAAATGAGCATTCCGCTTATTTTGGCGCTGCTCTGGCTGATTGCGGCCAATGTGGTGGCAATGTTTCCCAGCCGCGATTACCACTGGCGCTTTGCCTACGGCATGATTGCGGTAGGTATTCCACTTTTAGGATGGGTGACCTGGACGCAGGGACCGATTGTCGGACTTCTGTTTTTGGCTGCCGGGGCCAGCCTGCTGCGCTGGCCGTTGATTTATCTGATGCGCTGGCTGCGGGCTGACAGGACGAAAGAGACGCAATGAGATTGCCCGACGTGCGCGGCACTTTGACGGAAAATAGAGCTTTGGCTGACCTGACGTGGTTGCGTGTTGGTGGCCCAGCGGATGTTCTGTTTCAACCTGCGGACGTCGACGATCTGCGCGATTTCCTTGCGGCACTTGATCCGGCCGTTCCCGTGTTCCCGATGGGGGTTGGGTCCAATCTGATCGTCCGCGACGGTGGCGTGCGGGGTGTCGTGATCCGTCTTGGGCGCGGGTTCAATACGATCGCCGCCGAAGGGCAAAGTGTGATCGCAGGGGCCGCGGCGCTGGATGCCCATGTGGCACGTCGCGCAGCAGAGGCGGGCGTTGACCTTACTTTTCTGCGCACCATTCCTGGCAGCATCGGTGGCGCTGTGCGGATGAACGCAGGCTGTTACGGGTCATACGTGGCGGATGTCTTCCAATCTGCACGGGCGGTACTGCGCGACGGGACGCTTGTGACGCTGGGTCCGGACGATCTACGATTTGCCTATCGGTCAAGCCACCTAGCAGACAGTGCAGTATTGATCGAAGCGACGTTGCAGGGGCCTGCGGGCGACCCTGATATTTTGGCGCAGCGCATGAAAGACCAGTTGGCCAAGCGGGACGAGACCCAGCCAACCAAGGATCGCACGGCGGGTAGCACATTTCACAATCCAGTCGGGCATTCCAGCACCGGGCGGTCTGACGACACCAACGACCTGAAAGCGTGGAAGGTGATAGAAGATGCCGGGATGCGCGGTGCAACCCTTGGTGGGGCGGTCATGAACACGATGCATGCCAATTTTCTGACCAATGCGGGCGGTGCCACCGCCGCTGATCTGGAAGATTTGGGAGAGCTTGTGCGGAAAACGGTTTACGATTCGTTACACATCACGCTAGAGTGGGAAATCATGAGGGTCGGCGAACGCGCACCCCATGACACCACGGAATAGACCCCGCAAAGGGGCACCCCGGATAGGGGGCGAATAACGATAGACGGGTCAAAAAGGCTCGCGAAGAGGCGGTTGGGTATGTCGAGCAGGACAGGTCCCAAGGTAGTTGTATTGATGGGCGGTCCGTCCGCAGAGCGTGAGGTTTCGCTCTCGACCGGGTCCGAATGTGCAAAGGCCTTGCGGGACGAAGGATTCACGGTTCAAGAACTGGACGCAGGGCGTAACCTTGCGGCGCAGTTGACCGAGGCCGCACCTGATGTTGTCTTTAACGCATTGCACGGTCGCTGGGGCGAGGATGGCTGCGTCCAGGGCCTGCTAGAGTGGATGCAGATCCCCTATACGCATTCCGGTGTGCTGGCTTCGGCATTGGCGCTGGATAAAGAGCGAACCAAGACCGCCTATGTCGCGGCAGGTTTGCCCATTGTCAAAAGCGTTATCGCCAGCGCTACAGAGGTGCGGCAGCGTCACGTGATGCAGCCACCGTACGTGGTGAAACCGAACAACGAAGGGTCAAGCGTCGGAATTTATTTGGTGCACGACGCGGCAAACGGCCCACCACAACTGTCCGACGACATGCCTGACACGGTCATGGTCGAGGCGTTTGTCCCCGGCCGCGAGTTGACGACGACGGTGATGGGGGATCGGGCGCTGACGGTCACGGATATCCTGACCGATGGTTGGTACGATTACGACGCTAAGTACAAGCCCGGAGGGTCGCGGCACGTCGTGCCTGCGGATATTCCTGCCGAGATTTTTGATGCCTGCATGGATTACGCACTGCGTGCGCACAATGTTCTTGGGTGTCGCGGCATCAGCCGAACCGATTTTCGCTGGGACGAAGCACGCGGCCTTGATGGGCTGATCTTGCTAGAGACAAATACCCAGCCCGGAATGACGCCGACGTCTCTTGCCCCGGAGCAGGCCGAGAAGGTCGGAATTTCTTTCGGCAAGCTGTGCCGTTGGCTGGTGGAGGATGCTTCATGCGGACGATGACTGCACCACGCACGCGGCCTTTGCGCGATCCTGCCCCAAGCAAGTGGGGCTATCGCTGGCAACGCTGGATGCTAACGCCCGGCGTTCGCACCGGATTGCGGATCGGTGTGCCGACATTGGTACTGGCGTTGGCTGCGGGGGCTTGGGCGTCCAACGATACGAACCGGGCGATGATTATTGGCCGCTACGATCAGCTTAAGGCTGCGATCCAGCACCGTCCTGAATTTATGGTGGCCGGGCTTGCGATCACAGGGGCTGACGAAGAATTGGCCAGCACTGTGACCGAACTGGTGCCAGTGAAATTTCCGATCTCGTCCTTCGATCTGGACCTAGAAGCGATGCGGGCCAAGGTGGCAGGGCTTGCGGCGGTCAAAGACGTCTATGTGCGGGTTGGTGACGCAGGTGCGTTGGAAATCGGTATTACGCCGCGCCAGCCCGTCGCCCTGTGGCGTACCGCCGAGGGCCTGCGCCTGATCGACAGTGAAGGCGTTTTTGCCGGTAATGTGGCGCAGCGGGCCGAGCGGCGCGACCTGCCGCTGATTGCGGGCGAGGGTGCTGAAGATAACATCGACGAGGCGTTGGCATTGTTTCGAAGTGCCGCACCCATCGCAGAACGTGTGCGCGGCCTTGTGCGGATCGGTAACCGCCGATGGGACATGGTGCTGGATCGCGACCAGCGCATTCAATTGCCGTCAGAGGGACCGGTTGCGGCACTCGACCGCGTCATTGGGCTAGAGCAGTCGCAAGATTTGCTAGCCCGTGACGTCGCGTTGGTGGACGTTCGCAATCCGAACCGACCGACGGTCAGACTACAAAGAGATGCAGTTGCGGCGACACGCAACGCAGTCACGACAGGGGCAAATAACTGATGCGGGACCTTTACGAAACACAGCGAGCGATGCGCAACGTGCGCAAGGCGGCGATGCAGCGTGGCGTGATTGCCATCCTCGACGTCGGCACCTCGAAGATCGCGTGTCTTGTGCTGCGCTTCGACGGTCCGGGCCGTCTGGCGCAGGTCGAAGGCATTGGTGCACTTGCAGGCCAGTCGCAGTTTCGTGTTATCGGCGCTGCGACAACCAGGTCGCGCGGCGTCCGCTTCGGCGAGATTGACGCAATGCAGGAAACCGAACGCGCGATCCGTACCGCGGTGCAGGCTGCGCAAAAGATGGCAGAGGTCCGCGTGGATCATGTCATCGCCTGCTTTAGCGGTGCACGCCCCAGGTCATACGGCCTTGATGGCGCGGTCGATGTAGATTCCGGTATCGTGACAGAAGCCGACATCAGCCGCGTTCTGGCCTCTTGCGACGTGCCAGACTTTGGCCACGACCGCGACGTTTTGCACGCCCAGCCAGTGAATTTCGCGCTCGACCATAGGAGTGGTATGGCCGATCCGCGCGGGCAGGTGGGCAACCGGTTAGCCACCGACTTGCATTTGATGACCGTGGACGCCACGGCGATCCGCAATCTGTTCTTCTGTATCAAACGCTGCGACCTGGAATTGGCGGGGCTTGCGTCCTCTGCCTATGTTGCAGGGGTGTCCAGCCTTGTCGAAGACGAGCAGGAGCTGGGCGCAGCCTGCGTTGATTTGGGGGGCGGGACGACAGGCATTTCCGTCTTTATGAAAAAGCACATGATCTATTCCGATGCGGTCCGCATGGGAGGCGATCATGTGACCGGTGACATCAGCATGGGTCTGCAGGTCCCGATGCAGACCGCAGAGCGGATCAAGACCTTTTACGGTGGCGTCATGGCAACCGGCATGGATGACCGCGAGATGATCGAGATTGGCGGCGATACCGGCGATTGGGAACGTGACCGTCGTACCGTGTCCCGCGCAGAGTTGATCGGCATCATGCGCCCGCGGATCGAAGAGATCCTTGAAGAGGTCCGCGCCCGTCTGGACGCTGCTGGCTTCGAGCATCTGCCAAGCCAACAGATCGTGCTGACAGGTGGTGGCAGCCAAGTCCCGGGCCTTGATGGGTTGGCTGCGAAAATTCTGGGGCAGCAAGTCCGTCTTGGTCGGCCATTGCGCGTGCAGGGCCTGCCGCAGGCTGCGACAGGACCCGCGTTTTCGGTGGCCGTGGGTTGCGCATTGTTCGCGGCCCACCCGCAAGACGAATGGTGGGATTTCGACATCCCGGCAGAAACGTACCCGGCGCGGTCCCTGAAGCGGGCTGTGAAGTGGTTCAAGGATAACTGGTAAGAAACCGTCGATGACCCACCTAAATGTGGTGGGTCTAGAAGGTCTGAGGTGACGTCGACAATCACCACCTGCATCAGCCAACCCCCGCAGGTCATCAAAACGCTTGATCTTTTGGGATGACGTCGCGAATCGGGCGTGATACACTAACCGGAAGGCCCGAAAGAGGCTGAACGACATCCATACCGGAGGCTGAGCAGGCATCCAGAAAGTGACGCATACCACCCCGAAGGCCGCTTCGGATAAGCTGACGCGTCGGCGATATCGCCTACGCAAAGTCGTCGGCTGAGCCGCTAGATTTAGTGCGGTCGGCGAAATCTTTCCGATAGGGTGCCCCTCGTTACCATATTTTGTGGAATCTGCTACAATACTGGGTGACGAAATGACAATATCGCGTTAATATCGGCCCAAATACCGATTTGCCCGGTGGGACGGGCCCCTCACACAGACAGGCGGAACGAGCGATGACACTGAACCTTTCCCTTCCCGGGCACGACGACCTGAAGCCACGCATTACCGTGTTTGGTGTGGGCGGGGCTGGCGGCAACGCGGTCAACAACATGATCGAGAAGGAATTGGACGGGGTCGAATTCGTCGTCGCCAACACCGACGCGCAGGCCCTGCAGCAGTCGAAGTCCTCTGCCAAGATCCAGATGGGCGTCAAGGTCACCGAAGGTTTGGGCGCTGGTGCACGCGCGACTGTGGGTGCTGCCGCCGCCGAAGAAAGCATCGAGCAGATCGTCGATCAGCTTGCGGGCGCACACATGTGCTTTATTACCGCCGGCATGGGCGGTGGTACCGGCACCGGCGCCGCCCCCGTGGTGGCTGAAGTCGCCAAGGAACTCGGCATTCTCACCGTGGCCGTTGTCACCAAGCCTTTCCTGTTCGAAGGCAAACGCGTGCGCGCTGCCAACGCCGGTATCGAGGCACTGGCACGTCACGTTGATTCGCTGATCATCATTCCCAACGAAAAGCTGATGCAGGTGCTGGGCGACGATGTGTCGATGCTCGACGCATTCAAGGCAGCCAACAACGTGCTGCACGGCGCGGTCGGCGGTATTGCTGAAGTCATCAACTGCCCAGGCCTGGTCAACGTCGACTTTGCCGACGTACGTACCGTAATGAGCGAAATGGGCATGGCC
>JAGXIQ010000039.1 GCA_024635625.1 Loktanella sp.
ACAATATCCTCGAGCAGGATCATCGTTCTATTAAGCGATCACGAGGCCAATGTTAGGATTCAAGGCCTTCCATTTCGCCGCCGCAACTCTGGCCGGGATCGAAACAGCTAACATGATCCGAAAGCGACAGTTCGGCGAAAGTGGCGTTTCCGCGTTTCGACAGTTTGCAGGGCTGGCAGAATAGTTATGTCCGAAACTCTGGCCTGCTCAGCCCCAGCAAAAAGTTTGCGACAGAACCCACAAAGCCCCAATAGAATAGCCCTGACCGTTGAACGATTTTTGAAAGAGGACATCTGAAATGAGCGTTACAATCAACTCTCCCGCTGTAGCCCTGACACGCACCGAGATTGAGGCCTGGAAAGACATTCCGGTCAGCGTCGCCGTCGATCTGGAGCCGTCCCGCCAGATCGACTACGCGATCCGTCCGCGGACGAAGGGTTCTGCAACTTTGCGCCTGATGGGGCGGGCCATGACTGTGGCGGTCACGCCGCCAGATTTCGGCGCGGTTGTCCACGCGCTGGATCATGTTCAGTCAGGCGATGTTGTCGTCATCGCGGCAGGTGGTGACACCGATTTCGCGGTGATAGGTGACATCCTTGGTGGCCATCTGCGCAATATCGGTTGCGCTGGTCTGGTGGTGGATGGGGCGGTGCGCGACATCGAAACACTAGGAGGTTGGGCTAATTTTCCGGTTTTTTCCCGCGCCATCAACCCGCGCGGACCCAAGGGTGCTGCGGACGGCGAGATTAATGGCACGATCACTGTCGGGTCGTGTGTCGTGTCACCGGGCGATCTGATCATCGGGGACCGGGACGGGGTCGTGGCCCTGTCTCCTGATATGGTGCGCAACCGGATTGGCGACGCGCGGGCCAAGTTGCGGACCGAAAGCGGCTGGATCGAAGATCTGAAATCCGGGAAAACCGCCGTCGCGGTGTTCGGGCTGTAATGGCATGGCAGGAGGGCCCATCATGACCGGCACAGTGCATCTGAAGGTGATCGAAAAGCGGCTTTTGTGGCTGTCGCACTGGATGATCCATAATGCAAACCATCTGCGACCCAAGGCCGACGGAATCAAGGTGGGTGGGCATCAGGCGTCGTCGGCGTCGATGGTATCGATCATGACGGCGCTCTATTTCAGTGCCTTGCGCCCCGCTGACCGCGTTGCGGTCAAACCGCACGCCAGTCCGATTTTTCATGCCATCCAATACCTGATGGGTCATCAGACCCGCGAAAAGATGGAGAATTTTCGCGGCTACGGAGGTGTGCAAAGCTATCCAAGCCGGACCAAGGATATCGACGATGTTGATTTTTCAACGGGATCGGTGGGCTTGGGTGTGGCGATCACATCATTCGCGTCGCTGGTACAGGACTATATTGCAGCCAAAAGTTGGGGTGCGGATATCCCTGTGGGCCGGATGGTCGCACTGGTGGGTGACGCGGAGTTGGACGAAGGCAATATCTACGAGGCACTCCAAGAAGGCTGGAAGAACGATCTGCGCAACACTTGGTGGATCATCGACTATAACCGCCAGTCGCTGGACGGGATCGTGCGCGAGGGGCTGTTCGCCCGCATCGAGCAGATCTTTGACGCCTTTGGCTGGGATGTCGTCCGGGTCAAATACGGCGCGCTGCAGCAGGCCGCATTCCGTGAACCGGGCGGCGACAGGCTGCGTGACTGGATCGATGCCTGCCCCAACCAGCAGTATGCCGCGCTGACCTTCATGGGGGGTGCGGTCTGGCGCAAACGGTTGATGGAAGATCTGGGCGATCAGGGCGATGTGACGCGATTGATCGATGCGCGCAGCGACGCCGCATTGGCCGCACTGATGGAAAACCTTGGCGGCAACTGCGTCGAGTCGATGGCGCAGACCTTTGCCGCCATCGACCACAACCGCCCGACCTGCTTTCTGGCCTATACGATCAAGGGGTGGGGCACGCCGATTGCCGGCCACAAGGACAACCACGGCGGCCTGATGAACAAGACCCAGTTTGCGGCGTGGCAAGCCCACATGGGCGTCGCGGACGGTGCTGAATGGGACCCCATGGCGACGGTCGGCGATCCAGAGGCCCTGACGGCCTTTTTGAAAACGGTGCCGTTCTTTGCTGATGGCCCGCGGTTGTGCCGCGATGACAAGCTGCCCGTGCCTACGATCGACATCGACCCCAGTCCTGAGCTCTCGACCCAGACGGCGTTCGGCAAGATCCTTGATGATCTGTCGAAAGGCGACAGTGCCTTGGCTGACCGGATCGTGACCACATCGCCGGATGTCACCGGCACCACCAGTCTGGGGGCGTGGGTCAACCGCCGCAAGCTGTTCGCCCGTACGGCGCAGGCCGACGCGTTCATCGATCACCGCATTCCGTCGACGGCCAAATGGGAATTCTCGCCACAGGGGCAGCATATCGAGCTTGGCATTGCCGAAATGAACCTGATGCTCCTCTTGGGGGCGGCGGGTCTGTCGCATGCGCTGTGGGGCAAACGGCTGATCCCGATCGGCACGGTTTACGATCCCTTCGTGGTGCGCGGCCTCGATGCTCTGAATTACGCCTGCTATCAGGACGCCCGTTTCATTCTGGTGGGCACACCGTCAGGCGTCACGCTGGCGCCCGAAGGTGGCGCACACCAGTCCATCAGCACGCCACTGATCGGCATGGCGCAGGATGGCCTTGCCGCGTTCGAGCCTGCCTTTGCCGATGAACTGGCAGTGATCATGCAATGGGCGTTCGATTATGTGCAGCGTGACGGCGGTGGCGACCCGGATGAGCGCACGTGGTTGCGCGATGAAACCGGCGGGTCCGTCTATCTGCGTCTGACAACCAATCCGATCGAACAACCCGGCAAACGTGTGGACGACGATTTCCGTCAGGGCACGATCGACGGTGCGTATTGGCTACGCAAACCCGGTCCCAACCCAGATCTGATCATCGCCTATCAGGGCAGCATCGCACCAGAGGCAATCAAGGCCGCAGGACGCATCGGACAGGACCGTCGCGATGTGGGCGTTCTTGCGGTGACCTCGGCCGACAGGCTGAACGCGGGCTGGACGGCGGCGAAGCGCGCGCGCCAACGCGGATCAGCCGAAGCGCAGTCCCATGTGGAACGCCTGCTGGCCCCGATTGGGCGCGATTGCACGATTGCTACGGTTATCGACGGCCACCCGCTGACGCTCGGTTGGCTGGGGGCGGTGGCCGGACATCGGACCGTTCCGCTTGGCGTAGAACATTTTGGCCAGACGGGGACCATTCAGGACCTTTATCGCCACTTTTCTATCGACTCAGATGCGATTGTGGACGCCGCTCATGAATTTACAAATGGCCGCCCGATCCGGGTGGCGCACGAGCAAAGGTAGGGAATGACCCTGTCGTCAATCGCCGCGTCGCTCTTTCCGCATCGACCCCAACCACAATGCCACTGAAAGGTAATATGCCATGCAACCCAAACGTCTCTTCATAAAAGCCCTATGCGCCGCGCTGCCGTTGTTGTCTTTGACCACACCGGTCATGGCGCAGGAACCCGGGCTTTGGCAGGTCTATAACGACACGTTCAAGTCCGCGAAATATGTCGACCTGACGCATACGATCACACCGGACATTCCGGTCTGGGCCGGGTTCGGCAATTCCACATTCAGCCCCGCAGAATCTGGTGCCGACATGGAAGGCTACGCCACCAAGGGCGAAGTCTTTACCTACGAAAAACACGGGTTTGAGGCGACGCAATACCTTTTGCGGACGGATCAACTGGGCACGCAGCTTGATCCGCCGGCACATTGGGCACCGGAATATCCGGGCATCGACGAACTGCCTGCCACCTATACCTTGCGCCCGCTGGTCGTCATCAACATTGAGGACCAGGTGAAGGAATACTTCGGCTATGCCTTGCAGGTATCCGATATCGAAGCCTTTGAGGCGGAATATGGCCGGATCCCAGAAGGCTCTGTCGTGTTTGTGCGGTCGGGTTGGTCAAAGACATGGCCTGATCCGGCTTTGGCCACAACGGCGCCCTTTCCAGGCGTTGGTCTGGATGCGTTGAAATTCCTGCACGAGCAGCGCAAGATTCTTTTCCATGGTCATGAGCCGCTGGATACGGACGCCACGCCAACGCTGGAAGGCGAATATTGGCTAATGCACAACGGCTATGCACAGGCCGAGGGTGTTGCGAACCTCGACCAGGTGCCGCCGGTCGGTGCGCTGGTGGCCATTGGATTTCCGAAATTCGGCGGCGGTCTGGGTGGCTACGCCCGCTATATCGCGATCTGCCCGCCAGACTGGGAATATGGTGTGAGCGTCGGAGAACTGGCCGAGGCACCGCTTGCCAAATCGGACATGCCACTGCAGTTTGACGCCGAACTAGGGATGCGGGTCCGCAAGTAATGATACAAGGTCCGCCTGCCGATGTATCGTAATGGCAGGCGGTCCGGCTTTTGTCTCGAGGGTTCGTTGAATTTCGACGGCGTTTGGATTGATTATCCTTCGAGAACTTTGCGCCTCTTCAATCAATGTCGATGTGAAGGTCTGATTTGGTAAATTTGATAAATCGTGCGTTTGATGGACAAATACGCTTCAAAATAGAATAGTCCTGCCATTCACCAGAAACCGGTAGAGCGGGCCCTGACACCCTTCTGCCAGCACATGCGGAATCAAAGCGGTGGTTGGAGTCGGGTGATAAATTCTGGAAAGACATATCGGAGCAGTTGAAGTTTCTTGACTTTCGGGTGTCCAATTCAAGTTAACGGCGCTGTGAAATTTTTGCTCGTTCGGCAGACCCTTTCAGCTGGAGACTGGCCTTTGAAAATTCTGCTCATTGCAGACGACCTCACCGGCGGTCTTGATGCATCGGTCGCATTTGCCGCAAGAGGGATGTCGGTGATTTGCGGTTGCGCGCCTGAAACACTCAGCGATGCGATCAATGCCGGGGCGGACGTTGTCGCGATCTCGACAAACAGTCGCGAGCTTCCCGAGACGCAAGCACTTGAACGCCTTGCCACTTTGCTTGACGTTGCGATGTCAGCACCCGACTGGAACAGTGTGCTTATGTTCAAGAAAGTGGATAGCCGTCTGAAGGGCCATGTGGCTGCGGAACTGAGACTGTTGTCCACATATCGGTCGTCGATAATTGTCTGCCCGGCCGTGCCGCGTCTGGGGCGATATGTCAGGAATGGCTCCGTGTGCGGGGCTGGTATCGACGTTCCGATCCGGGTGTCCGCAAAAATCGGAACGCCTGAGGTTCTGACACCTGATGCAGCGAGCCAGCAGGACCTTGATGATGTCGTCGCGGCTGCGGATAGTGCCACTCTCTTTGTCGGAGCGGCGGGCTTGGCAGAAGCCGTCGCGCGGCGCATGGTTCCGGTCTTCGCCAGCCCAATTTCACCAAAGGCGACAACGCCGGCCCTTTTTGCGATCGGGTCACAAGATCCCGTGACGCTGGCGCAGTTGGTTGGCTTCGATGCGATTGCCGGACCGGGAGGAATCCTTTGTGCGCCGACCTCCGGCCCCGAAAGTATTCAGATGCTTCGCATTACCGAGGGGTCAGACCCCGTGTCAGCTGCGACCGCAACCCGGAACTTTGCGACCAGCATTGCCGTATGGCTGGACCATCGACGACCTGCCACACTTTTGTCTTGCGGCGGCGAGACAACCGCCGCCATCCTGCGGGCGGTGTCTTGTACCTTGGTCCGGGTTGAGGCGGAAATTCTTCCGGGCCTGCCAGTGTCGCGGTTGGTCGACGGCATCCCCGGCCTTGCGATCATCACGAAATCTGGCGGCTTTGGCCATCCGGATACCCTGCACGAGGTCGTGCGAAGGCTGACAAAAGATTGGGCCTGAGCGGCAGTGACGGCGACGCGCAGACGTGTGCATCACGGCAATCCTGCATCAGGACAACGCTTCTCGGTGATCAGCGCTTCTGCGACGTCAGCTTGCCAGCATAGTCGAGAGCCGACAGCATGTTGACATGGTTGGCCTTGCCCGTCCCGGCGATATCGAAGGCCGTTCCGTGATCGACCGAACAGCGGTCGATCGTCAGCCCGAGCGAGACATTTACGGCTGTATCGAAGGCGATCAGCTTGATGGGGATATGGCCTTGGTCATGATATTGCGCGATCACGAGATCGAATGCGCCCGTATTCGCTCGATGATAGACCGTGTCCGCCGGGATCGGCCCTTCGACATTGATGCCTTCGGCACGCGCCATAGCCACGGCCGGCGCAATCTGCGTCGTGTCTTCGGTGCCGAAAAGCCCGCCTTCGCCGCAGTGGGGGTTCAAACCCGCCACCGCGATGCGCGGGTTTTCGAAACCCACGCGCCTGAAATGCCGGTGCCCGACACGAATCGTTTCCAGAACACGCTCGGGCGTCGCCCGTTCGATTGCGTCCCTGAGTGATACATGAGTCGAGACGTGAAGGACATTAAGGGTGGGCGATGCAAGCAGCATCCAGCTTGATTTCGCGCCGGTGAGATGGGCCAGCATCCCCGTGTGACCATCATAGTGGTGTCCTGCCGCATTCAAGGCAGCCTTGTTGATCGGTGCCGTGACGATGCAGCCGACTTCGCCTCTTGTCGACATGTCTACGGCCCTTTCGATGTAGCGAAAGGACGCTTCGCCGCAGGCGTCGGAAAGGACGCCGAACGTTCCCGGAAGGGATGCGATAGGGACGTGAATTAGGGATAGCGCCCCGTCCTGAACGTTGCCGCCAAATTCCGCGATCGGAAGGTCGATGGAACATCGCTCCATTGCCCGTTCCAGCGTGGGGCGGTCTCCGATGACCGCAAAACGAGACCGTTGTTCCGCAGGCAGACTAGCGAGTGCCTTTACGGTCACTTCAGCTCCTACACCGGAAGGATCGCCCATAGTGATGACGATAGGTTTCTCGGACATGTCGTTTTCCTGTCTTGGACCGTGCGGGAGTCACCCATAGTAACGCGGTTCGGTTTTGGTTGAGTTCGATCAGAATAGGCGTGTACGATTATACTTAAAGGTCAATTTAGTTCTGAACGTGGCCACCCCGTCATGCGGCGCCATGCTGACGGCGATGTCCATCGGTTATAACACCAGAAATGGGACACGCACTGCCGCCACGATAGCGTCTTGCCGCCTTGCCGAGCCACCAATTGGGCCTGCATTGACTGAGCATGGGCGTCGGACCCGCAAACTCTAAACAGCGGTGTATTGACAGATTTCGGTTACCTGATAGCGTTTGGAAACGTTTCCAATGACCGGGAGGTTGCGCGGGGTCCTACCCTTGGCATGTGTTGTTGGAGGAGGCCGGGAGGTGGCATGGACAACTTTTTCACCGCGCGGGGCGTGTCCAAGCGCTATGGCGCTACGGTAGCGTTGCGCGACGTTGTGATGGATATTCACGCCGGTGAGGTTCATGCGATCCTGGGAGAGAATGGCGCAGGCAAGTCCACCTTGGTCAAGATCCTGTCGGGTGTGGTGCAGCCCAACGAGGGCCAGATGACGCTGGAAGGGCGCAATCACGGTCCGTCATCCATCGCGGATGCCAGACGGATGGGTGTGTCGACCGCCTTTCAGGAACTCAGCCTGATTCCGCACATGACAGTGGCAGAGAATATCCTTTTACCGAAGGTATCGCTGCGGGGGTTCTGGCCTGACCCGAAAAAAGATATCGTCGCGCGGGCGGCGGCCGTCCTGCGGGATTGGGACGTCACTGATATTTCCCCGGACAGCCTGATCGAGGACTTGCCGCTGGCGCAGCGCCAACGGATCGAGATCACCCGCGCCTTATCCCATGCCAAGCGCCTGCTGGTGCTGGACGAACCGACGGCGGCCTTGCCCGACACAAGCTGGCTGTTCCAACAGATCCGCCGGCTGACCGGCCAAGGCGTTGCGGTGATGTACATCTCTCATCGGTTGAGCGAGGTGCGCGAAATCTGCCAGCGGGCGACGGTGCTGCGCAATGGCGCCACCATCCGGACGGTGGACCTTGCAGGTGTCGACGACGCTGGCATCTTCAGCATGATGGTCGGCCGCGATCCATCAGAGGCTGGTGCGGATATGGGCAGCGCAAGCCTTGGTGACACGCTGTTGCAAACCCGTTCCCTGCGTGTCGGTGCCATTCGCGATCTGGACCTTGATCTGCGGGCCGGGGAAATCGTGGGTGTTGCCGCTCTTGAAGGGCAGGGCCAGCAGGATCTGTTCAAAGCCTTGGGGGGCGTCATTCCGCGTCGGTCGGGCCAGATCCTTGTGGGCGGGCAAGAGGCGCAACTGGGATCGCCTGCTGCCGCGCAGAAGGCAGGGCCGGGCATTGCCTTTGTTCCAGAAGAACGAAAGACGGACGGCATATTCGAGAACCTGACAGCCGCGACGAATATCGTCATGGCGCAGTTTGCCGCGACACGGGGTGAGCGTTTCGTGAACGGGCAGATCGAACGGGGCCTCGCTGGCCCATCGGCACAGCGGGTCGCGCTGGCGCCGCGCTATCTGGATTTCGAAGTCGGCAATCTGTCGGGCGGCAACCAGCAAAAGGTGATCCTGGCGCGGGCGCTGATGTCCGGGGCCAAGATCCTTATCCTGTTCGATCCGGCGCGGGGCGTCGATGTCGGCACAAAGCAATCGATCTATGCGATGATGCGACAGTTTGTGGCATCAGGTGGCACGATCATGTTCTATTCCTCCGAGCTGAGCGAACTGGTGCATCTAAGCTCGCGCTGTCTGGTGCTGTACGGCGGCCAGATCGCAGCAGAAGTGGCCCGGTCCGACCTTGATGAAGAACGGCTGCTGTCGGCCGCGCACGGTCATCGGGCCGCTGTCCACGCCGCCCCTGACACGCTGAAGGAGGTATCCTGATGGTCGATGCATCCGAACCCTTCGCTGCGCCCGGGCGACGGCGTGGCCTCTCGCTGCGATATATGGCGGACAGTGCGTTCCTGATCATCGTGATCTACATCGTCATGGCCATCGTCTATGTCGTCGTGCAGCCGTCGGCGCTGTCGGCGTATTCCATCGAGGCGCTGTTCAACAATTCGCTTCCGTTGATGCTGGCAGCGGCGGGTGCCACATTCGTCATCCTGCAAGGTGGGTTCGACCTGTCCGTGGCTGGCACCATCTCGCTTGTGAACGTGACAATCGCCGTCACCCCGCTGGACGGGGCAGGCGGGGCGCTGACGCTTGTGGGTCTGTCGCTGGCCATTGGGGTGACGGTGGGTGCGATCAACGGATTCATCGTGGCATTTCTGAAGATTCAGGCGATCGCCGCGACGCTGGCGACCATGATCATCGGACAGGGGCTGGCCCTGGTCATTCTGAAGGCACCTGGTGGCAGCGTGTCGGATTTCATCGTTTACGAGCTGACGGGGTCTGTGTTGGACCGCCTGCCGATTGCGCTGGTTATAGCACTTTGCATGATCGCCTTCTGGACGCTGTTCAGTCGCCTTGACGCCGGGCGCAACCTGTTGGCCGTGGGACAGGATCGCAAGGCCGCCTCGCTGTCGGGCATCGATGTCGCGCGGACCGAGTTTTTCGCCTTTGTCTGGGCCGGGGCGTTCTATGGCCTGGCGGGCTACATGCTGGCGGCCCAAACGTCGAC
The DNA here is from genome assembly GCA_024635625.1 of Loktanella sp. Classification (GTDB taxonomy): domain Bacteria; phylum Pseudomonadota; class Alphaproteobacteria; order Rhodobacterales; family Rhodobacteraceae; genus Loktanella. The sequence goes on from JAGXIQ010000039.1 coordinate 9,546, forward strand.
CGGCAATCCGTCGGCGGGCGAACCCTTTCTGTTGCTGACCTTCGCGGCTGTAGCTCTTGGCGGCACCGCGTTCGGCGGTGGGCGGGGCGGCGTGACGGCGTCGGTCTTTGGGGCCGCCACGTTAATGCTGATGCAGAAGGTCCTGTTTTCGATGGGCGTGTCGTCATTCTACACCGGTGTCATTCAGGGCATAATCATGATCCTTGCCGTCCTGTTTTCCACAGCCGTGCAGCATGCGGCCAAGACAAGAGGGGCGGAGTGATGGTCGACGAAACCGTCCAAATGTCTGCCGAGGATACGCGGACATCCCGCAGGGTCAGTCCAACGGTCATCACCGTGGCCACGATTTATGCAATCGTTCTGGTCATGATACTGTCGTCCCGGATGGTCAGTTCATCCTTTGGCGGCTTGTCCCAGTTCGAGACGATCCTCTACCTCAGTTCGTTTCTGGTGTTCTGTGCCTTCGGACAGGGACTGGTCATCCTCGTGCGGGGGCTCGATCTGTCGATCGCATCCGTCATCACGGTCGGCGGCGTCCTGTCGGCCGCGCTGATGAATGGCAGCAATGACGGTCTGTTTTATGTGATACCGGCCATCTTGGTGATGTGCGCCGTGATCGGGGCGATCAACGGAGTCGGCGTCACCCTGTTCAACGTGCCGCCTTTCATTATGACCATGGCGGTGGGAATCATCGTCTATTCGCTCTCGCTCGGCTTTACCGGGGGGACACCACGCGGCTTTCCGGCGCCAGCGCTGAACGGGCTCATGCAATCCCGGTTCTTGGGTATTCCCGCACCGATCTATCTGTTGCTAGGATTTGCAGCCGTCGGCACGGTGATGCAGTCGTTTTCGTCGTACGGCAGAAAGCTGACCGCCGTGGGCAACAATCCTGAAGC
>JAGXIQ010000040.1 GCA_024635625.1 Loktanella sp.
CGGATCCTCCGTTTGACGGCAGAGGATCCCAGTTTACCAACCCGCAGCGACCAGCACCTATTCCCAAAATCAATCAGGCCGGTGGGGCTGCCCTCCAGACGGGCAAGCCCGTCTTCCGTCCAGCCCCACCGGCCAAGGTGGTTGTCGGCACCGGCCAAGATGGTTGTCGCTCAACACAGGAGCCCGGAGACCGCATGTTTCTGATAGCGCCCGTCCTTTATCTTGCGTCCGGTCGACACGTGCGTGAACCCCACCTTCTGCGGAACCGAACGCTTGAAAGAGAATTCCGTAGTGTCCTGAAGGATCAGAATGGCACCCTCAGTTGCGCTGATGCGCAAGGCAGAGGCGGCAAAATGGCCTGCGAGGATCTTGTCTTCACTGACATTCCCGTTCGAAAAGAAGCGGTAAGCGGCCTTGGTGTTCGACCAATCCTGAAACGCCGTCGGCAGCGATTTCCCCGGTCGTTCCCCGAGAGCCTCGAGCATTGCCCCAAGGCGCCGGTTTAGCCGGGCGTCCCCAAGATCGCATTCAGCAGTTTCTGCTTCTACCCAACTCTGCACCATCTGCGCACCTCAATCATTCGGTGCAACATGACGAATCATGATTGGGCCTATTCGGACAAGGCGAAGTCTGCTGGGTGAATCAATTTGCCACACGACTTATGGGTAACTGCAAGGTTGGTCGAACGGTTACACCGCCTGCTGCTGGACGTTATAAAAGACGAATTCGAACGGGTCGGGGTATTGGAAATCAATCCAGTTCAAGCCCTTCTGCTTTTCAACGTCGGTAATAACGAAGTGACGGCAGGCGAACTGAAGTCGCGCGGTTACTATCAGGGTAGTAACGTCAGTTATGACTTTAAGAAATTGGTCGATGCGGGCTATATGCATCACGAAAGGTCCGAAATCGATCGAAGGTCGGTACGGGTGCGTCTAACGCAGAAGGGGCGCGACATTCGACAAGTCGTCTCTACCCTGTTTGCGACTCACGCCGAAGGATTGCTGACGCGCGGTGTCATGGATCAACAGGGGATCGAGGATATTACCATGTCCTTGCGCCGGGTGGAGCGTTATTGGACGGAACAAATACGCTATATCTACTGACCGGCATCCGACAAGGCGAGGCTTTGAAGCTCTCTCAAAAGCTTGCGTTCCATGGCGGTGGCGTAATCGTCAAATCCTAAGGCGGTTTCGACGAAAGCGCCGGGACCACGAATGACAAAGGCCCGAAAATAGGCAGAGAGCTCTGCAACCTTGGCGGCTGGCTGGTCGCCACCGTCGCGACCAGCACCGATTGTTAAACCATTCACCGTTGCACCGCGTGGCGTCAGTGCGGCAGCCACATCTTGCGGGCGTGGGCCGGTATTTGCGATGCCATCGCCAGAAATATCCAGCGTTCTGGTCCAGCACTCTGGCTGCGCCACGAGCATCGTAAACCCTGCCAGCAGGGCAGACCCTAGGGCCGTCGTCTGGTCCTGTTCGCTACGCGGAGCGGTTAGGATGCGCATCCGAGCCGCCTGCAGCGCCGCGGCATCATCGATTTGGGTCCAGGGCAGAATGACAGTCTGCGAACTGGGTCCGCTCCATTCGTAAACAGTCAGCCGAACGGGAGCGTCCGGTTGTTGCAGCAGGGCGTTCCGAACCCGGTCTGCGCCCAGTGCTTGCGCTAGCCCTTCACGCTGCATGCGATATTCTTTGGCGTCGACAGAGCCGGATATATCAAGACCAAGCGCCAACGCCTGACGACAAGCTGCTTGTGCGGGAACGGCGAGGTTACAGAAAAGAAGCGCAAGCCAAACTCTCATCCGGCCGTGTCCGGATTGGATGGGATGGTATCAGGCAAAGCACCCAGAACCTGAACGTCCAACTCTCGGATAAGTTTGCGGCGTATGGCCGCTGCGTAATCATCAAAAGTGGTGGCTATTTCGATAAACGCTCCCGGACCACGTATCACCTCGTTGCGATAAAATGAGATCAGGCCGACCTCACCTTCGAAATCGGCCGCGTTTACGACAAGGCCGTTGACGGTCACGTCGCGAAAGGGAAAAGCAGTGTAAGCCTCGGTTGGGCCGAACCCTTCGTTATTGATCCCATCGCCCGCCACATCGACCGTCTGGAATAGACACGCCGGGGAAGTCTGCAAAAGCCCCGCAGCGTGTCCAAGAGCGTAGCCCATCGCCGTCGGGAAATCGTTGTGGCTACGCTGACTCGCTGCAAGATTTCGCGATAACGTCACCAGTTGGCCTGGACTTTTGATCAACGTCCACGGCACCAAACTCACCTGATTATAACGGCCTGACCATTCGAAAATCGTGATTGCTACTGGGTCTGCATTAGCAAAAAATGCTGAACTGACCTGAGGGTCAATCAGCGCCTCGGCCAAACCTTGCCGCTGCAATGCGTCCTCGGTTGCATCGACCGAGGATGAAACGTCAATCGCAAGGACGAGTGCCAGGCGACATGCCTGCGCGGGGTGTGCGAACAACACCCCCGCCGCCAGCCATGTCGTCTGGACCCACATCCTACCAGTGACCGGTGTTTTCCATGCTCGCCCACGGCTCTGCTTTGGGCAAAGGGGCTCCGTTTTGCAGCAGTTCGATAGAGATATTATCGGGCGAACGTACGAAAGCCATGTTGCCATCGCGTGGCGGGCGATTGATCGTGATGCCATTGTCCATCAGATGCTGGCACAGCGCATAAATGTCGTCGGTACCATATGCGAGGTGCCCGAAATGTCGGCTGTCAGATGGTAGCCCATCATCGCCATCCCAGTTGTAGGTTAACTCTACCGGGCAATCCTCGTCGCCCTCCGCGGCCATAAAGATCAACGAAAAGCGGCCGCCCTCGTCATCACGACGTCGCGTTTCATGCAGGCCCAACAAATTAAAGAAGGCCATCGTTTTTTCTAGATCCTTAACGCGGACCATGGTGTGCAGGTATTTCAGTGACATCTTGTCGTCCTTTGGCTTTGACTTCGAGTTAAATCTAGCCTGTCTGCTGGTCGCGCCAAGGCTTTGTGTCAGAACGCAGAGCGCAGATCGAACCCGATATTGCCATATTGGGTGTCAAATCGTTCTGCCGCAGAATAGGTGCGGCCAAGGCTAACAGTCACGGCCGGGTTAAAGCCATAGTATTCGACACTGTCGAAAAGTGCGGTCGCCTGCACGCTGATACTGCGATCTCGCCGGATGCCCTGCACGTAGATCGATCCATCGAATTTCCGTTCTTCGATCTGAGCGCCGAAACCAAAACGAGTATTCAGGATCGGTTGTCCCAGATCAAGACTGACACCCAATTGAAGGGACCGGTAATCGCGTTCGGAATCGTCGGACTGGCTGATGCGGTCAGACAGGCTTAGGCTGATTAAATTACCACTTTCCAGAACGCGTGCATAACTCAAACCGGCGGAATAGCTAAAGACATCCTCAGAAGCGGCCCGGTCGGCAAAGTCGTTGCGCAAGTTGGCGTTGAAGCGGATCTGCTCAGTCGTGCCTAGCGGAATGGTCTGCGCGGCACCAAGTATGACGAACGTCTGGTAGGGATCACCGCCATACCAGCTGCGTCCTGCACCAACGACAAATGTTGTCGGCTGCAATCCCTCACGTAGGATACGGCGTTCTTCCAGTCCGACAGACAGCAGCGTGTAGGCAAAGTCGTCGCCGGCCCGGGGTAAGTCATCAGCCGAAAAGCCGCGTGCGATGGCGTTGTCGATGTCACTTTGCAAACCGTCCTTAGCAGAACTGCTCAGGCTATACGTCGTCGTGCGCAGATCGAACTCTGCCGTTGTCATCGCTGTCTCAGATTCACGTAGGCGGTAGCGCAAGGTGCCGCCTACGTCGTACTGAATACCAGATAGCGGTTTGGCCGATTCACTTAAACGGGTTTCAAACTGGCCGATAGTCGTCGTATCGAACCGAGATCCGTTGTTGATATTGCTCGACGGGCTTACCCCAAAGTTCAGTGCTACCGACAGCGGATTACGGTTTCTTAGAAATGTGTAATCCTGGGCAACAGACTCAGCCTCGGCGGAGTTCGGCGCCGTCTGGCGCGCGCGGCGTAGCCAGATTTGCGCCCGCGTGTCTTGGTCCAAAGCCGCATGACTGCGGGCGGCCAATCGCGCAGCGACATAACGGGCGACATCGTCATCCGCTTGTTGAAACCCTCGCATGGCAAGTGGCAAAGCCGCGTCCGGGCGGTTCTGGTCGAGCGCAGATTGCGCGCCTAGGATAAGGGCTGCGACGTCGTTTGGATCACGCACCAAAAGAGCGTTCAAAACTTCGCCAGCTGCTGCCGGGTCCCCCGCAGCAAGCAATTCCTGTGCGAGAACGCGCATATCCTCTGCTGTCAGAGAAATGGGCTGCGAAGGCCCTGTACGGCCCGGCTCTAACGCAGATGACAGAGCGGATTGCGCAGTCACTGCGATAGGTGAGGCTGCCAGCAAGGCCAGCAAACCAACAGCGAGGGCGCGTGGCATCATCGGTACAGGATCGTGCCGCCGGTTTCCTGTGCAGTGACGCCTTCGTAACGTGGATCTTCTGATTCCAGCACGATAACGCCGACGATCTCTCCACCAGGCAGGGTCGTAGCATCGCCCGCCATGATACCGTTGAAGGTGCCCGTTTCGTATGTCTCTAGAGCGCCCTCGCCGTTCAATACGAAAGACGACATCGGGGCGGTCAACTCTCCGGTCGCGCTAATGGACGGCGCGCCTTCTTGGATCACAAGCCTGGCGTCAGGCAATTTCAGGTCTTTTTCACCGTTGCCCAATGCAATCTCGGCACCGGTTCCATCACGAGCGACACGGTTGCTTAACCGACCGCGGACCGCGTCGTTGGCATTAAAGTCTTCGAAGTCGATGTTTATCGTCATATCGCCGGTGGTGTATTCCATGCCGTTACGATTGTTGAACACACGCACACCGGCGTAGTCGCCGCTAAACGTTGCTTGACCAGAACTTGGCAGTACGACACCGCCGTTGCGCTGGTAGACGTAACCACCAAAGCCGTATTCAACATATCCGCCGGTTCGCACGATGGCGAAACTGGTGCGCGGTTCAGCGTCCACCTTGGTTTTGCTGACACCGTATAGTGCACGGTAGGGCGTAATTTGCGACACAGGGTTGCCAGTCAGTGGATCGTTGACTGTGGTTGCCCCGGCAAAGACCCGCGTCGTGCCCAAAGTGTTCAAGGGCGCCGCGTTGCGGCGATAGACGTTGGCACCGTCGAACCCAATTCCATCGACAGTAAAGGTATCGTTGGCCTGATTATACGCCACGTCCTGCACCAGACCGCTGCCGCCATCCGTCGCCGCTTCGTAACGGAAGATGCCAGTCGTGGCTTTGGGGCTGTCGGTGCCGGGCAGGGCCGGGATTGCGCCATCGTTAATGATCGCCCCGCCGTCGCCTGCGACCGGATCGGTAGTGCCGGTGTTTGTGGTTGCGTCATCGAACAGCGGTTGGCCATCACCGCAGGCCGCCAGCAGTGCGAGGGCAGAGGCTGCCAGTGTCAAACGGATCATGGAATCGCCCTTTGAGAAGTCGTCTATGTTAGTTGGCACTGTCCCGACCCGGTCGACCCGAGTCAATGCGCCGCACGGCGCGAACGCGTCTTTGTTCAGCCTTATGGAGGTTTTGCCACGGCCCGCCTAAAGTGCCCCCGACTCGTGACAAAAGGACGACACCCATGCCCGTGACCCCGGAACAACAGGCCGAAATTGACGATCTGCGTAGCAACCCGCGCCAGACCTTGCGGGTCGTATCCGACGGCGCGGAAAAGCACCTTTATACCGCGCACCCGGTGCTGGATCACGGATTCGTCCGGCTGATCGATTATATGGGCGATGACGCCGCCATCTGTCAGGCCGCCCGCGTGTCCTATGGCCAAGGAACCAAGTCCGTGCAGAACGACGAAGGGCTGATCCGCTATTTGATGCGGCACTGGCATTCGACCCCGTTCGAGATGTGCGAGATCAAGCTTCATGTCAAACTGCCCGTCTTTGTTGCCCGCCAGTGGATCAGGCACCGGACGGCCAACGTAAACGAATATTCCGCCCGCTATTCGATTCTTGACCGTGAATTCTATATTCCAGAGCCGTCCCAATTGGCTGCGCAAAGCACCATCAACAATCAGGGTAGGGGGGCTGCCTTAACAGCGTATGAAACAGCGCGAGTGCTGGAAATCCTAAAGGGCGACGCCGCCCAGACCTATGACCACTACGCCGAGATGATTGGTGAAGAGGACGCCAACGGCGATCCCAAGCAGGGTCTGGCCCGCGAACTCGCCCGCATGAACTTGCCCGCGAACATCTATACGCAGTGGTATTGGAAGGTATTAGATGATCTATCAAGTTCCATTTTTGCGTTAAGGCTTTGTTTTTTTGCAATATTTTTAAAAATGGGAACTCTTTCACCCAATAACGCGATCCGATAACTGTCAATGAAGCAGTGTATACCGTCACTTGCCCCGCATGAGTGTGTTGAGATTGCCGGACGCATAGAGAATTTAAGACCAAAACTTGGGATGCACGCCCCATCTATTTAACTTCATAGTGATCACGATTGCCGCCACGTGGGCTTAAGTAGTCAAATAAAGGACGATTGAGGAAATGCAGCAGTATCATGAGGCGTTGAGAACTATTTTGGAGTTCGGCGAAGAGTCGACCGACCGGACGGGGACCGGCACAATCTCATACTTTGGACACCAGTCGAGATATCGGCTTTCGGATGGTTTTCCATTGGTTACCACAAAGAAGTTGCATTTGCGTTCGATTATCCATGAACTCCTCTGGTTCTTGTCGGGTAATACAAATATTCGTTATTTGAACGAAAACGGCGTAAAAATTTGGGATGAGTGGGCTGATGAGAATGGAAACTTAGGCCCAATCTACGGGCATCAGTGGCGTGCTTTTTCTGCCCTAGAAGCGACAGCTGTGGAAAAGAACGGAGAACCGCTATTCCTCAGCAAGGGGGTCGATCAGATCAAGCAACTCGTTGAAATGATCAAGTCAGTGCCAGACAGTCGGCGCCTCATTGTATCGGCGTGGAATCCTGGAGATGTACCAAAAATGGCTCTCCCACCTTGCCACACACTGTGGCAGGTTCGAGTTTTAAATGGGAGACTACATCTCCAACTTTATCAACGTTCTGCCGACATGTTTCTCGGAGTTCCATTTAATATTGCATCATATGCTCTGCTCCAAGTTATGTTGGCACATGTGACGGGTTACGAGCCAGGTGAGTTTATTCATACGTTAGGCGACGCTCATATTTACTCGAACCATATTGAGCAAGTGAAACTTCAACTTTCGCGCACTCCTCAGGCATTGCCGACACTGCGCATCATCCGAAATGTATCCTCTATTTTCGATTTTAAATACGAAGATTTTGAAATTGTTAACTACACGCCGGACCCTTCAATTCGCGCTCCTGTGGCGGTGTGATTGATGATCTCCTTAATTGTTGCACGAGACGAAAACGGAGCCATTGGCCGAGCTGGGTCGATTCCATGGGACATACGTGAGGATTTAAAGTCATTTCAAAGGGAAACGCTCGGTGGTGCGATTATTATGGGTCGTAAAACTTGGGACAGCCTCCCAGTAAAGCCTCTTCCAAAACGTCTGAATGTAGTGGTTTCGTCACAGAAAGTAGCCGCCGAGTATGTGGCTACATCTGTAGCAGATGCCGTCGAGATCGCCCGCAATCAGGGCTATAATCGCGTCTATGGCATTGGTGGGGCGGCTATTTACAAAGAGATGGTGGAAATTGCGGACAGGCTATTAATCACTGATGTAGAGATGATGGTCGAACATGCAGACACATTTTTTCCACATGTTAATCTGGAAAGTTGGCGTTTAATTAATGAGCAGTTGTTAAACTTTCAGGGCCCAAGATGCTACTTGCGTGAGTATTTACGCCGTTAGAATTTTTAAAATGAAAAGATCAGATTGCGTACTGTAATATGTGGAAAAGTTATTTCTGAAACGAGTTCGGGCATTCATAATGTCAGAAACACTATTTGAATCTGGCATTGTAAAGTTTTAAGCTGAAATGTGCGGACACGGAAGATGGCAAAGACGTTTCTTTGCTAATTGACGTTTTGAAGACAGAAGGCTTGGGTCTGTAGCCAAGACCCACGAATTGTAAGAGTATTACTAAGGCAGATGAGCCAGCCAGTAGCTGGGTTTTGTGAGGCGAGGACGCCTAAGAAATCAAAAATTTTTGGAAGACAATGATCGCTGCTAAAAGCGGCAACCCATATCTACAGACAATCGCGGAGAGGTACGAAACGACAGAGTTTATTAGGCAGCACTCTCAAAAAATTACTGAGCTTAAAGAAAAGGGGGCAAAATTATTGGAGGCAAAGGAAAAAATATCATTGGCTGGGATGTCAGACGAGTATAGAGCGCTATTCGTAATTCTAAATGATACTACTCACACGGGGCTACGGGCTTTGGGGAAAAGACATTTTAGAAAAAAGTCTGATAGTTTTGAGCTGGTTGCGTTTGCCGAATTAGGCCCAGACGACTTTATAGCATCAATGCAAAGTTCATATGATCTAGCCCTGCGGGCTAGCGTTGAGGTCCATGATTACTTTGAAACTCCGTATGGTGATCACTTTAGAAAGCTGACTGAAGCAAGTTTCATTGATTGACGCATTATCGGCCCGCGTAAAGTACTCCTTATCAATTATTTAGAATAATTTATGTCAAATTTTCTCCAACTCCCCCGCCATCTGCCGCCCGTCGCGTCCGTCGATCAACTGATAGCCAATTGGCTCGTCGTCGGCCAAGCCCGTTAGGCCGGATTGCTCTACTGCCGAGATGTGCACAAAGACGTCAGGGCCGCCTGTATCGGGTGCGATAAAGCCAAAGCCTTTTGTGGTGTTGAACCATTTTACTTTTCCGGTCGGCATGTCGGTCTCCGTTATTGTGCCATTCTGGGCCTTCGCCCTTGCCGTTAAGATTTGTGCACCACATTGCAAAAGGCAAATGACAGTCGCGCCAAAATCGCGAAAACCTATACCAGTTTCACCGGAAGGATATATTCATGCGCGTTTTCAGCCTCAAATCCTGCGATACCTGCAAAAAGGCGATCAAGGCGCTGCGTGACGCGGGCCATGACCCGCAGGTCATCGACGTGCGCGCCGACGGCCTGACCGATGCAGACCGCGCAGCGATTATCGATCAGTTCGGGGGCGCCGCGATCAACAAGTCCTCGACCACATGGCGCAACATGGACGAGACGGAAAAGACCATGCCGACAGCGAGCCTGTTGACCATGTATCCCACGCTGATGAAGCGTCCGGTGATCAATAACGGCGACGTCTGGACCATCGGCTGGAAAGAGGATGCACAGGCCGCCCACCTTGGAACCTGAGGCTTTGGCCCCTATCTGGGGACAAACAAGGAGTTATCCATGCGTAATGCGGCAGCAACACTGGGCTTGATTGGCGGTCTGATCGGGATATTGGTCGGGCTGGTCGGCTATGGCACGTCCAACCTAATGCAAGACGTGCCCGAAATCACTCGGTTGCTGGGGGTGTTGGATAACCCGGCCTTCATCCGCTTTGCCAGCTTTGCGGCACCGTTGCTGGCGATTGCTGGGGGTGCGATGGCGCGGGACAGGGCGTTTCTTGGCGGCGTGTTGATGTTGGCGTCGGCGGCGGTATTCTATACCGCCTTCGGCTTTAACCTTGGCACGATGTTGCCCATCGGTTTTGTCGGCCTTGGTGGCGTGCTGGCGATCACCGCCCGCCAACCGGATGCCCCCCGCGCACATTAAGCGCGAGGGGTAAGTGGTTTAGCGCAGGTCCGGTGCGGTCGCGGCCAGCGCCAGTTCTGCGACAATGTCGTCCAGTGACATGACATTGGTCTGCTGTTCGCCCAGGCGGCGGACAGAGGCGGTCCGCTCTTCAACCTCGCGCCCGCCCAGTGCCAGAATGATTGGCACCTTCCCGACAGAGTGTTCACGGACCTTGTAGTTGATCTTTTCGTTGCGGGTGTCCGCCTCGGCCCGGATGCCTTTGGCTTTCAGCGCCGCGACAACCTCGTGCGCATAGTCATCTGCGTCCGACACGATCGTGGCCACGACGACCTGACGCGGGGCCAGCCAGAACGGCAGCTTGCCGGCGTGTTCTTCGATCAGGATGCCGATGAAGCGTTCAAAACTGCCCAATACGGCGCGGTGCAGCATGACCGGGCGATGCTTTGCCCCGTCTTGCGCCACATAGTTCGCATCCAGCCGGTCGGGCAGGTTCGGGTCCACCTGCAGCGTGCCGCACTGCCATTCACGGCCAATCGCGTCGGTCAGCGTGAATTCCAGCTTGGGGCCATAGAACGCGCCTTCTCCCGGCAGCAGGTCATAGTCATAGCCCGCGGCCTTGCAGGCATCCCCTAATGCCGCTTCGACACGGTCCCAGCTTTCCTCTGACCCGATCCGCTTTTCGGGACGCGTCGACAGTTTGATCGTCCAATTGTCAAAGCCAAGGTCAGCGTAGACAGAAGCCAGCAGTTTGATGAACTTCTCGGTCTCGGCGACGATCTGATCCTCTGTGCAGAAGATATGCGCGTCGTCCTGCGTAAAGCCGCGCACGCGCATAATGCCATGCAGCGCGCCAGAGGGTTCGTAGCGGTTGCACGACCCGAATTCGGCCATCCGCAGCGGCAGGTCGCGGTAGGATTTCAGGCCTTGGTTGAAGATCTGCACGTGGCAGGGGCAGTTCATCGGTTTCAGCGCGTTGACCGTCTTTTCGCGGGCGTGATCCTCGTCGACTTCGACGATGAACATGTGGTCCTGATAGTTGTCCCAGTGGCCGGACTTTTCCCACAGGACGCGGTTCACGACCTGCGGGGTGTTGACCTCTACATAGCCGTCAGTGCGCTGTTTGCGGCGCATGTAGTCCTGCAGTTGCGTGTAGATCGTCCAGCCGTTCGGGTGCCAGAAGATCTGGCCGGGGGCCTCTTCCTGCATGTGAAACAGGTCCATCTCGCGGCCCAGCTTGCGGTGGTCGCGCTTCGCGGCTTCCTCCAACATATGCAGATGCGCCTTGAGGTCCTCTTTGTTCGTGAAGGCCACGCCATAAATGCGCTGCAGCATCTGGCGATCGCTGTCACCGCGCCAATAAGCGCCGGCGATGGACATGAGCTTAAATCCGTCGGCGGGGACTTGGCCGGTATTCTGCAGGTGCGGGCCACGGCAAAGGTCCTGCCAATCGCCGTGCCAATACATGCGCAGCGGTTCGTTGCCGGGTATGCTTTCGATCAGCTCGATCTTATAGGGCTCGCCACGGTCTGCATAATATTGAACGGCCTTGGGGCGATCCCAAATCTCTGTACGCACGTCGTCGCGCTTGTTGATGATCTCTTTCATCTTCTTCTCGATGACCGTCAGGTCTTCGGGTGTAAAAGGCTCGCTGCGGTCAAAGTCGTAGTACCAGCCGTCCTTGATCACAGGGCCGATGGTGACCTGTGTGTCGGGCCAGATTTCCTGCACTGCGCGGGCCATGATGTGCGCAAGATCGTGGCGCACCAGTTCAAGGGCCGGGGCGGGGTCCTTCATTGTATTGATTGCAATTTGTGCGTCTGCATCGATTGGCCATTGCAGGTCCCAGTGCTGACCATTGACCGTGGCGCTGATCGCCTTCTTACGCAGCGACGACGAAATGTCGGCGGCAACATCAGCAGCGGTCACACCAGCGTCGTAAGAACGCGCATTACCATCAGGGAAAGTAAGAGAGATCTGGGCCATATGTCTGGCTCCTCATCGGTTTGGCGCCCACGGAACGCCCGGTTGCGGGATATGTGTGGCGCATCCATGCCGCGCGGAAAGTGGCCGGTCAAGGCCCCCGCGTTTTAGCATATGCGATTTGCGACGTTTTGGCGCTTGACCGCGACGCGAGAGGGGGTAGTTAAGCGTCATGTTTCCGATAGGAAACGCGACTCATCACGCTGGAGGCTTCTATGACGCACTTCAACCCTACCTTCTCTTTAACTGTTGCTGATGTCGACCTGATCGAATCCGCCCTGCGCGAGACAGGCCGGGCTGTATCTGTTGTGCGACTGGATTCTGCGTCGACAGAACCGGTCGATCTGGCCGCTGTTGCAGATCTGGATGCACGTGCGCGGCAGGTTAACGACCTATTGGGACGCCTTCATAACCAAAAAACCTTCTTTCGTCCGGCCAAAGGCACTTACGTCGGGGGCTAAGGCTAGGCACTGCGAACAACGTGGCTAATGTGGGAAGCAACAGACGCCAAGGACTTTCCCATGTCGCAAAAGATGACCGCACGATTGTTCAGACGACTTGTTGACGATCCGGACGCTGCCGGAGGATTATCAGACAGCGCACGCACTGCAGAGCCGGGCAGCTTTTTGCGCCACATTGTGGCCCTGTCGGGTAGCAAGATCGCAGACGGTCTGATCGATCCCAAATTGGTGCTGAGCTGGCTGTTGACCCATTTGGGTGCTGGGCCGCTATGGGTCGGCTTGCTGGTCCCAGTACGGGAAAGCGGTGCGCTACTTCCGCAATTGATCACCACGCCCTACATTACTGCGGCCCCGATCCGTAAATGGTTCTGGGCCGGTGGATCCGCTGTTCAGGGCCTTTGCGCAGGCGCCATTGCTGTGGCGGGAATGACATTGCAAGGTGCGACCGCTGGCTTGGTGATCGTGACGCTTTTAGGTGTCCTCGCTTTGGCGCGATCCGTATGTTCTGCCAGCTACAAAGATGTTCTTGGTAAGACGGTTGGTAAGTCGCGGCGTGGCACCGCGACAGGTTTTGCCAGTTCAGCCGCCGCCGTGGGCGTGATCGTATTTGCGCTGATCCTTCTCTTCGACCTTGGCGACCGCTTGGTGGTCGTGACGGCAGCGCTCATTCTGGCCGCCGGTTTTTGGCTGTTGGCCGCGGCTGTGATGGCAAGTGTGAAAGAGTTGCGGTCCGCGCCGGATGAGGGGGCGAGGCTTGGCTTGGGCCAGTTTCAGCTTTTACGCAGCGATCCGCAGTTGACCCGATTCATCATCGTCCGCAGCCTGTTGGTCGGGACCGCGCTGGCGCCACCCTATTTTCTTTTGTTGCGGTTGGACACGGCGCTCAATCAGTTAGGCGCCCTCGTCTTGGCTTCTTCTGTGGCGTCGCTGTTGTCGTCTTATATCTGGGGCAGGTTATCGGACCGGTCGTCGCGCCGTGTCCTAATGTATGCGGGGATCGCAGGGGGACTGGTGCTGTCATCCGTTGTCGTGCTGGCCTTGACCGGGCTGATCACCGTCGGGGGGATCATACCGGTAGCCTTATTTGGATTGATGATCGCGTATCAGGGTGTGCGTTTGGGTCGGTCCACGCATCTGGTCGATATGGCCGAAGGGGATGATCGTGCGCCGTATACTGCACTTTCAAACACTATCGTAGGTCTTGTGTTGATCGTGGCAGGCGCTCTTTTTGCGGCGGTTGCAGAAATTTCGGTGCCTCTTGTCATAGGGGTCTTTGCCCTGATGTGTTGGGCGGCGGCGGCGCTGGCCGCAGGTTTGAACGAGGTGCAGGCCGATGCCTGAAATGCTGACGACACCGCAAGGGCGAAGGATTGCTTATCACTTGACCGAAGGTAAAGGACCGACGGTAGTTTTCCTTGGTGGGTTCAAGTCCGACATGGGGGGCACCAAAGCCGTACACCTTGAAGCGTGGGCCAAGGCTACTGGTCGTGCCTTTCTTCGTTTCGACTATTCTGGCCACGGTGAAAGCAGTGAAAGGTTTGAGGACGGTGCGATCGGCGATTGGTTCGAGGATGCATGCGCCGCCTTGGGCATGATCGATGGACCGCTGGTGCTGGTGGGATCCTCGATGGGGGGCTGGATTTCGCTGTTGTGCGCCCGCTTTCTGCCAGAGCGTTTAGCCGGCATTGTTACCATTGCTGCGGCACCGGACTTTACCGAAGACAGCATGTGGGCGGGCTTTGATGATGTCCAGCGCCGCGCCCTGACGACGGACGGGCAGATCGCATTGCCGTCCGAGTATGGCGAACCCTATATCATCACCCGGCGTCTGATAGAGGACGGGCGCACCCGTTTGGTCCTGCGCGATCCCCTGCACCTGCCGGTGCCAACGCGTTTTCTGCAAGGCACTGCCGATGCAGACGTCGATGTCAGCGTGGCCATGCGCCTGCTGGAACATGCAATGGGGCCGGATATGCGTCTGACGTTGGTCAAAGGCGCCGATCATCGTTTCTCTGATGCCATCTGTCTGTCGTTGATGACAACTGCCGTCGAGGACGTCCTGTCGTCTTCTCAGTCCTGAACTGTAATAGTGTGTTCACCGCTGGTACTCGACATCCGGCCCGCCCGATAACTGCTATTAAGCCACGGGTTGCGAAGGTCTGCCGCGCCTGCCATGTAGTCTGAAATCTTAGGGCAGGGTAAAGAAATGACGCGCGAACCGCTGTTGCTGATCCCACCGATGCTGTGCGATGCCCGCGTGTTTGGCCCACTGACGGCGGCTTTATCCGCCCACCATGCAGTTTCGATCATGCCGACCACAGGCGCCGATCGGATTGAAGAAATTGCCAGCCGCATCCTTGATTGGGCGCCTGCAAAATTCGCGCTTCTCGGTCTGTCGATGGGCGGCGCAGTCGCACTCGAGGTTATTCGCCGCGCACCGACCCGCGTGACGCGAATTGCGTTGATGAATTGCACGGCGCAGGCGGAAATTCCGCAAGTCGCCGCAGCCAGAGAGCCGCTTATCGTGGCCGCTCGCTCGGGCCGTTTTGCTGACGTTATGGCCCAAGAACACCCGTCCAGCTGTTTGGCTGCAGGTCCGCAGCGGCGAGCCGTGCAAGAATTATTGCTAGATATGGCATGGTCACTGGGGCCAGAGGCTTACGTCAGTCAGGCCCGCGCGATGCAGCGCCGCCGCGACCAGTCAGCTACTCTGCGGCAGATCAGGCAGCCCTCTTTGGTCGTGTGCGGTGCTGACGATACCATTTGGCCCGTGCGCCGCCACGAGTTTATGGCCGAGATGATCCCCTATTCCCGATTGGAAGTGATTGCTGGTGCGGGCCATCTGCCCCCATTGGAGCAGCCAGATGCGACACTGGACGTCGTGTGCGACTGGCTGAAGCAGCCGCTAGTGTTGCGCTAAAGCAGCAAAAAGCCCCGCCTGGACTGAACCGGACGGGGCCTATTTAGGTCGGCAGTTACTTTGTGCCGGTCTTTGGCGTCATCGCCATGACATTCGTAGGCACCTTTTTCGGAGCATCTTTGTCGACTTTGGCGACGGGGGCTGCTTCGGTCTTGGTATCCGTTGCGTCTTTCGCTACGGGCGCGGCAGCTTGCGGTTTAGCAGGGACAGCCTTCTTTTTCGCCGCAACTTTTTTGGCTTTTGCTGGCGGGGCTTTCACAACTTCCTTGGCCGGTGCTGGCGTCGCAGTGCCTGTGTCAGAGGACGGCGCCGATGGTTTGTTATCGGGGGCTGGATTCGCTTTGGTTGTTACTAGGGCTGGTGTCGCTTTGACCGTTGCGGGTGTCGCGTCGTCGCCGGAGTTGGCGTCAATAAAAGCTAGCACCAAGGGACGGATGTTCTTGCGCCACTTTGCACCTGCGAAGATTCCGTAATGGCCAGCACCCGGTTCTAGGTGTGCCGCCTTTTTGCTGTCGGGGAGGCCAGTCATCAGGGCAAGAGCTGCGAGGCACTGGCCGGGAGCCGAAATATCGTCCTTTTCACCCTCGACAATCTTAACCGCGACGGTCGTGATCTTACCAATATCAATCTTCTTGCCCGCAACGGTGAAGTCGTTCCGCGCGATGTCGCGGTTTTTGAACACACGCTCTACCGTGGAAAGGTAGAACTCTGCGGGCATATCCATGACTGCAAGATACTCGTCATAGAAAGCGTTATGCCTGTCGTGCTCGGATGCTTCGCCCTTGGCTGTCGCGATGATCTGGTCGCGGAATGCCTTGGCATGCAGGTCCTGATTCATCGCGATGAATGACGATAGTTGCAGTAGGCCGGGGTAAACCTGACGGCCTACACCTTTGTATTTAAACCCAACAACTTGGATCATGCTGTGTTCCAGCTGACCCATCGTGACTGAATTCCCAAAGTCGGTCACTTCTGTCGGGTTAGCATCCGGATCAATGGGGCCACCGATCAGGGTCATCGAACGCGGCTGCGCGCTTGGGTCATCTTCTGCCAGATAGGCGACAGCGGCTAGTGTCAGCGGCGCTGGCTGGCAGACTGCGATGACGTGCAGGTCGGCACCAAGTTCCCGCATGAAGTCGACCAAATATAGGGTCGAGTCCTCGATGTCGAACTTGCCTGCGCTGACTGGAATGTCGCGGGCGTTGTGCCAATCGGTCGTATAGACCTCGCAATCGGGCAACAGGGAAATGACGGTCTTTTTGACCAGGGTCGCATAATGTCCGGACATTGGCGCGATCAAAAGCACGCGGCGCTTTTTAGGATCACGACCACCAACGTTGAAGTGGATCAGGTTGCCGAAAGGCTTTTCCATCACCGTTTCGACGTGAACGATGTGGTCTGTGCCATCGGCAGCAGTCTGAACTGGGATGTTCCAATCTGGCTTGACGACCATGCGGGAAAACGCACGCTCTGTTACTTCGCCCCATGCGCCCAACCAGTCCATTAATGGGTTGGAGGTCATGGCCATTGCGGGGTAGCTTGCAAAGGCGCGGGCGGTCGAGCCAAGCCATTGGTTAGTGTTACGCATGCTTTCCATCATGTCGTAAGTCATCATATACTTCATGTCGGAAGGCTCCTGATGTGGTCGCGCAATAAATGCTGCAGCTGCAAAGGTAAGGCGGGGGGATCGATATGACAACTGATGATATAGTCGAAGCAGAAACTGCGCGTAAAAATCTTGACAATCTCGAAAAAAATATGGCGCGAGTCGATGCGCTGACTCAACGGCTTGTTGCCGCGATGTCCAAAGGGCGTCAGGTGCCAAAGGCGTTGCAAGGTCCAAGTCAGGACCTTTATACTAAGGCGGCTGGGGCCTACTGGACGGAAATGATCAATAATCCGGTGAAGCTGATCGAGCACCAGCTGTCGTTCTGGTCCAAATCCGTCACGCACTTTGTCGAGGCCCAGGCGCTTTTTGCCAAGGGACAGATCGCAGCTCCGGAAGACAAAACCCCAGACGACCGGCGGTTTAGTCACCCTCTTTGGAAGACCAACCCCTACTTCAACTTCGTCAAACAACAATACATGATCAACGCCGAGGCCATCGGCCAAGCGATTGAGGCCGTCGACACTTTGGATGACGGCGAAAAGAAGCGTTTGCGGTATTTCGGTCAGCAGATCGTCGATTTGTTCAGTCCGACGAACTTTCTTGCGACCAACCCAGAAGCATTGAGTCTGGCAGTCGAAACGGACGGCGAATCACTGGTCAAGGGTCTTGAGAACCTTGTGCGGGATATGGAAGCGAACGGCGGTGATCTGGTTGTCACGCTCGCCGACAAAGATGCATTCACCGTAGGTGACAATCTGGCGACAACTCCAGGAGAGGTGGTCTTTCGCAATCACCTTTTCGAGCTGATCCAATATGCGCCGACGACCGACAAGGTACACGCGACACCGCTGCTGATCTTTCCGCCATGGATCAACAAGTTTTACATTCTCGATCTGAAACCAGAAAATTCATTGATCAAATGGATCGTTGATCAGGGTTATACCCTTTTTGTCGTTTCATGGGTGAACCCAGACCCCAGTTACGCCGACACTACGATGACTGACTATGTTGAAGAGGGCTTTTTGAAAGCAATCGCGACGGTCAAGGAGATCTGCGATGTGCCGCAGGTCAACACAATCGGCTACTGCATTGCAGGGACGGCACTATCTCTTACGCTTGCGCTGCTGGAACAACGCGGCGACACCTCTGTCAGCGCGGCAACTCTTTTCACGGCGCTGACCGATTTTTCTGATCGGGGCGAAGTCGGCGTCTTTTTGGACGAGGATTTTGTGAGTGGCATCGAAAGAGAAGTGCAGGCGACGGGTATCCTTGACAGTTATTACATGTCACGGACCTTTAGCTTCTTGCGGTCCAACGATCTGATCTACGGCCCTGCGATCAAAAGCTACATGCTGGGTAAAGCGCCTCCTGCGTTCGACCTGCTGTACTGGAACGGGGACGCAACGAACCTACCCGGCAAGATGGCTTTAGAATATCTACGGGGCCTGTGTCAGGACGATCGCTTTGCAACTGAAGGGTTCGATATTGCTGGCACGACGGTTCAAATAGAGCATGTCAAGGTGCCGATCTGTGCTATTGCATGCGAGACGGATCACATCGCCGCATGGAAAAGCAGCTATCGCGGTGTGCAAAAGATGGGGTCTACTGACAAGACCTTTATCCTATCGGGGTCTGGCCACATCGCGGGCATCGTCAATCCGCCCGCAAAGAAGAAATACGGGCACTGGACGAATCCTGACCTGACGTTGGCACCCGAAGATTGGTTGGCGCAGGCTGAGAAAGCAGATGGAAGCTGGTGGCCCCTATGGCAGGAGTGGTTGTCGGGGAAATCGGGAAAGATGGTGCCTGCGCGCACCCCCGGTGCGGGCGAATTTCCAAGTTTGGCGCCTGCACCCGGCACCTACGTCAAGCGAAGCTAAACTTGTGCATCTTCAGATTGTATCCGTATTTCAAAGTATTACGCTGAACATGAAAAATTTCGATGCTGCACCGCAGAAAAAGCTTGAAATGCTGCACTGCAGCATATAAGTAATGTTCAGGAATTGAGACGGTTGAACCCTCTGCCGTCAAACACTGCAAAGGAATATATCATGGCCAAGACCCAGGACTTTACCGCCGTTTTCAAAGACATGATGGGCTCTTTCCCGGTCGACACCAAGTCGATGGAAGATGCTTACAAGTCGCAAACCACGCTTGCTGAAAAGCTGGGCACTGTGTCTTTGTCGGCCGCTCAAGAATCTGCGCAGCTGTCCGCCAAGTGGGCACAAGACACGCTAAGCAAGATGCAGGACATGACCAAAGCCAAGTCCGAGCCCGCCGACTATGCCAAGTCGATGACCGACTTCGCATCAGCCACCGCTGAATCTGCTTCCGAGCACATGGCAGCCTTCGCCGAGATCGCGAAGAAGGTCCAGACGCAGACGCTGGAACTGATGATGGCTGCCGGTAAGGACATGTCAGAGGACATGACTTCTGCGGCCAAGAAGGCACAGGACGAAATGACCAATGCCGCCAAAAAAGCGACGAACGCTTCTAAGTAAGCGGATCGTTGACAGACACTTAGGCGCGCCCCTCGCGGGGTGCGCCTTTATTTATTGCTCGGGTTTTTCTTGTGTGTTGTGCAGTCGCGGCATAGCATCGCTGCACTGCATCATGCTTGGGAGGGCAGACCATGGCCGCCACAGATAAACCACTGCTGATCAAGCGCTACGCCAGCCGCAGGCTTTATAACACGGAAACCAGCGACTACGTCACGTTAGAAGATATCGCGACCTTCATCCGTGCCGGTCGCGAGGTTCAGATCGTCGACCTCAAATCTGGGGATGATCTGACGAGGCAATACCTTCTGCAAATCATTGCAGAACATGAAAGTCGTGGCGAAAGCGTTCTAGGTGTCGATTTGCTGACCGACCTTGTCCGCAGTTATACCTCGCAAGCTGCATCTGTCGTACCGCAGTTCCTGACCGCCAGCTTCGAGATGCTGCGCGACGGACAAAGCAAGGCGATGGAGAACATGACCAAGACAAATCCGCTGCTGAAGATGCCGGGTTACGATGCGATGCGGTCGCAGCAAGAAGCTTTCTTCAAGGCGATGACTGGCGGTCTTATTCCTGGTGTCTCACGCGATCCTTCAGCGCAGAAGCCTGCAGACGATCTTGATACCATCAAAGCACAATTGGCAGAGATGCAGGAAAAGCTGTCTAAGCTAAGCAAGTAGCTGATTTGGGACAGGTAGCCGGCGCAAAAGCTGGCTAAACCCCAAGGCGATCGCGCAGAGCATACCACGTCATAGCGAGCGTTAGGAGTGGCGGGCGGAACCGGGCACCACCGGGAAAGTTCGGCACCGGTAGACTGGACAGGACATCGAAACGTTCGGTCTGGCCTATTATCGCTTCTGCCATGACACGTCCCGCAAAACCGGACAGTGCCACACCGTGGCCCGAAAACCCGGCGCCTGACAGCATGTTTGGTCCGACCCGCTGCAAGGCGGGCAGGCGGGTCATGGTGATACCCAGCGTTCCGCCCCAGACATAATCCAATTTGACCTGTGCCAATTGTGGAAACAGTGACACCATACGTGCATGCAATGCGCCAGAGATGTCTGCTGGATAGCCAAGGGAATAGCTTTCTCGACCGCCGAACAGCAGTCGGCGATCCTCTGACAGGCGGAAGTAGTTAACAACGAACTTGGCGTCGGCTACCGCGACGTCGCGTGTTAAAACTTCCTCAGCAAGGTCGCCCAACGGCTCGGTGGCCCCAATGAAGGAATTGATTGGCATGACGCGCGCCGCGACCTTGCGATTGATCCCCGGCAAATAGCCGTTGCCCGCAAGAATCACGTGATCGGCCGTCACACACCCGCGCCCTGTCTGGATCTTTACAGGGGTGCCTTCTGCGATGTGGTGAACCTCAGATCCTTCGTGGATCGTCACACCGGCGGCTTCGGCGGCGCAAGCTAGGCCGACCGCATAGCGTAGGGGGTGGATATGGGCCGCACCTTCGTCCAGCCAGCCGCCCGCATAAGCGTCGGTCCGTACGATGTCGCGTAACCCACTTCGGTCAAGCGGGGTGATTTTGTCATAGCCATAGTTGCGGGATAAAAATGCGGCTTCCGCATGCAGTTTGCGGCGTTCGCTATCCTTGTAAATGCCAAAGGCCACTCCGGGTATCCAGCGCGCGTTGGGGGCATGGGTGGTTAGCAGGTCGTGCAAGTCGGTCTTTGCCTGTTCTGCAGCGTCCCAGACGGCGCGGGCAGGACCGTCACCCAGTTTCTTGGCAAGGTCGATCTGGTGCCAGTTATAGCCTGATCCGACTTGCCCGCCGTTGCGTCCGGACGCACCAAAGCCAGCGCGGTGTGCCTCTAGCACGATAACCTTCCGCCCGGCCTGTGCCAGCCGTAGGGCGGCGGTCAGGCCGGTGTAACCGGCCCCAACAATGCAAACATCGGCCCGGGCTGTACCGCGAAGCGGTGGCCGCTGCGGCGGAATGTCGGTCGTTGCAGTATACCAGCTGTCGGGAAAATGGCCCGGTTGGTCGTTACGATAAAGCGGGTTCATTCGGTCACCACTGTCGGCGTTGGCTGCACGTCCTCCCAAGTCCGTACGGCAGCCAGCGAAAGTGCTCCAAGGCAAAAGACAAAGCCCAGCACCGTCAGCGCATTGCGTTTTGCGCGATCAGACATTGAGCAGCAGGTGTTCACGTTCCCATGGGCTGATCACCTGTAGGAACTCGTTGTATTCGGCGTGCTTAACAATGGAGTAGACCCGCGCAAATTCCTCGCCCAATACGGCCTGAATGTCCTTAGCCCCATCGAACAATTCGAGCGCTGCATACAAGCCCTGTGGGATTTCGTCCTCTGACGTATAGGCGTCGCCACGAAAGCGCTTGTCTGGCCAAATTTCGCGCTTCATGCCCAAGTAGCCGCAGGCCAACGAGGCCGCGATACACAAATATGGATTGCAATCCATTCCAGCCAGCCGATTTTCCACTCTTCGCGCCTCTGGCGGGGAAATCGGAATGCGGATGCCTGTCGTGCGATTGTCGCGCCCCCATTCAAGGTTGATCGGTGCCGCATGGTCGCGCACGTAGCGGCGAAAGCTGTTCACATAAGGTGCGATGACGGCGATCACCGACGGCATGTGCTCTTGCAAGCCGCCGATAAAGTGAAAGAAATTGTCAGTCTCGCCGCCTTGAGGGCCAGTGAAGATATTTCGGCCCTTTGAGTCTAAAACCGAATGGTGGACGTGCATCGCACTGCCCGGTTCGCCTTCAATCGGTTTTGCCATGAACGTGGCAAAGCAATTGTGCTTTAACGCGGCTTCGCGCAGCAGGCGCTTGAAAAAGAATACTTCGTCAGCAAGCTTCACCGGGTCGCCGTGCCGCAGGTTTATCTCTAGCTGGCCAGCGCCGCCTTCTTGCGTGATGCCGTCGATCTCGATTCCTTGAATTTCGGCGTATTCATAAATGTCGTCAATGACGGGGCCGTAATCGTCCACGGCTGACATTGAATAGGCCTGACGGGCGGCGGCAGGGCGGCCTGTTCGCCCCATCATCGGCTCGATTGCCTGCGCGGGGTCGATGTTGCGACCGACAAGGTAAAATTCCATCTCTGGGGCGACGACAGGCGTCCATCCCTCGGCCTTGTAAAGGTCGCAAACGCGCTTCAGCACGTTGCGGGGACTGCAACCAACCGGCCGCCCCTTTTGATCAAAGGCATCATGGATGACCTGCAGCGTTCCATCCTTTGCCCACGGGGCGGCGGTCGCAGTGGACATGTCGGGGCGTAGGATCATGTCGGGTTCAAGGAAGCCGTCAGGGCCTGCAGCTTCGCCCCATTCGCCAGTGATCGTCTGAAAGAAAATAGAGTTGGGAAGGTGGAAATGTGGCTGCTTGTCCCATTTAGAGGCAGGCACAGCCTTACCACGGGCGATGCCCGGCAGGTCTGCAATGACGCATTCGACCTCGTCAAGGCGGTTGTTTTCCAAATAGAGGCGCGCGGCCTCCGGAATTTCATCCATCCAGCTCATGTCAGGCTCCGCGTCTTAAAGAACCGAGCCATCTGATTGGCGATCCGTAAATTGTCGATCGGCTCGTGCTGAATCGCGCGGGCGGCGGTCAGTATGGGATCTGGTACGACACCTTCGCCGCGTTCATCACCAAGCCGCTTAGTGAAAGCGTTGTCGAACTCTGGGTGGGCCTGTACCGTAAAGATGCGGTCGCCGTAAACGAGGGCTGCATTCTTACAAAAAGCGTTGGTCGCGACCACGTCTGCACCGTCTGGTGCTTCGGTAACTTGGTCTTGATGCCACGCGTTCAGTGCAATCGTTTCGCCCCGCCAGTCATAGGTCTGCCGACCCACAGCCCAACCGCCGTCGAATTTTGTCACCTTGCCACCCAGCGCCTGTGCGATGATTTGGTGGCCGAAACAGATGCCGACCATTGGTATGCTCGCGGCATAGGTATCGCGGATAAAGGATTCCAGCGGGGCAATGAATGCGTGATCCTCGTAGGCGCCGTACTTTGAACCGGTCAGCAGCCAGCCATCTGCGGCGTAAATATCGTTGGGGAACTGCATATCGACGACATCATATGTGTCAAATTTAAAGTCGTGATTCCCCAGCAGTTGCTTGAAGAGATCCGCATAGTCGCCTGTATCAGGCCGCATCGCGTCTGGCGCGTGTCCGGTCTGCAAAATTCCGATTTTCATGGATCACCTGCTGTTGATGCAGCGCAACTTAGGACGGTGCCGTGGCCGGGGCAACCCGGCCTTAGGGCCAGTTTAACGAATGATTTGCGGCCTGATCCGCAGCTTCTTTCGGGTATCGGACGGCAGATGCCTGTTCAGCCGCGCATTGATCAGCCCAAACGATGTGATGACGATCAAGGTCAGGATGATGAAGTAGCCTGCAAGAATTGGGTAGGGGACGAACGGGTTGAAGGTTTTGTCCGCAAAATAGTTGGCATAATACAGTGCGTCGCCTCTTTGCTGCAGCGCTGGAAAGCCGGAAAAGAACACCAGCGTCGTTGCGTGAAACAGAAAAATTGCCTCGTTCGTGTAGGCGGGCCAAGCCAGTCGCAGCATGGTCGGCCAGATGACGCGGCGGAACCTTGACCAGCCTGACAAGCCGTAGGCATCAGCGGCCTCTGTGTCGCCCTTGGGTATTGAAAGCAAAGCGCCGTAAAAAATTTCGGCCGAATAGGCGGCGGTGTTGAAGAACAACACGACCAGTGCGCCTGCCCACGCGGACGTGAAAAGCCCGAAGGCAGGCACTGCGCCCTTCAACGAAAGGAACAGGAAGTAGGCAAAGAAAAACTGGATGAACAGCGGCGAGCCGCGGAAAATAAATATAAGCCATTCAGCCGGTTTGCGCAGAACCGCGTGGCGAGAAGCTTTTCCCATGGCCAGCGCCGTAGCCAGCAGGAAACCTGCAGCGAGTGCAAATATGCCAAAGTAGATGTTCCAGATCATGCCTGAGCCGATCAGCGTGAATTGCTGGCACAAGGTGAAATCAGAGCGCGGCAAGAGGCGTTCTCCGATACCAAGGCTTCGTAATCCGTAGTCAGCGATGGTTTGCAGACAGCTCATACTGCAGCCTTCCGTTGTGCTTCGCCACCGGCGGTGGCTTGACCACGGGTTAGACGGGCCATGACGCGGTCCAGAACCGCCTCTGACGCTTTAGTGAGCAGCAGGTAAAAAATCAGTAGCGCTAAAAAATACCACATGCGCCAGTCAGAGTGGGGATAGTCAGTAAAGTTTGGTGTCTTGGTTCCGCCAAGTTCACGGGCCCAGTAAACGATATCTTCGACCCCCAAAAGGAACAGCAGGGGCGTCGCTTTTATCAACACCATCCACAGGTTCGACAGGCCGGGCAGGGCGTAAACCCACATCTGCGGCACAAGGATGCGGCGAGTAACCTGTCGGCGCGACATGCCGTAGGCCTCTGCTGTTTCAAGTTGCCCGCGCGGTACAGCGCGCATGGCACCGAACATCACGTTGGCCGCGAAAGCCCCAAAAACAATAGAGAAAGTTACAACCGCAAGGCCAAAGCCGTAGGTTTCATGAATCCATTGTGCCGCATTGCCCAGCGGCATCTTAGCTTGTTGGCAGACAACAAAGTCGCTGCCTTGCCGAACGGGCATGTCCCAGTCTGGGCATAGAACCTTGTGTCGCAGGTATTCAATCGCCTGATCCAGTGCGATAACGAAAAACAGAAAGAATGCGATGTCCGGCACGCCGCGCACGACGGCCATGTAGGTTTTGCCAAACCAGCGAAGTGGCGCGATTTGGCTGCGGGCAGCACTGGCGCCGCCATAACCGAATAGCAGCGCGAGCGGGGCAGTGATCGCCAGTAGCAAAAGCACCGTGCCCACAGACCAGTAGATTCCCATATGCTTGCCTGTTGTCAGGTAGCAAGAGAGCCACGTCAGGCCAGAAAGGCTGGCTGGGTCTGCACAAAACTCGAAAATGGGGCGATCCTTGGCTGATGTTTTGGAGCTTTTTTAGCCGGATGAATAGGGGTGCGCCGCGCCCGGTTGTCGGGGCGCGACGCAAGTTGGTTAGAAGGTGGCAGAGCCGGGCAGCATGTCGGTGATCAGCGTGTTCAGGGTGCCGTCATCCTTCATGGACTGGATGGCACTGTCGAACTTTGCTTTCAGCTCGGCATCGCTTTCGCGAAGGCCAAGGCCAATGCCACCGCCAATAAGCACGTCGTCGCCGACGATCGACAGATCGCCTTCGGCTTCTGCAATGGGCGCAAGGTAGGCTTTGTCGGCCAGAACTGCATCAGCTTCGCCGTTCCGCACGGCAGCCACGGCCTCTTCCGGGGTCGCGAATTCAATCAGCGTCGCATCGGGCATGTCTGCAGCAACATATCCTGCCTGAATCGTTCCGGCCTGCGCGGCGATAACACCCGTCATCAGGTCCGTGTCCCCGCTTATCGCGACGAAGGCACTGGGATCGGGCTGTGTATAGGGGTCAGAGAAATCGATGACTTCGTCACGCTCTGGCGTGATCGACATGCCCGCCATGATGACGTCGTAGTTGCCGGACACGAGGTTGGGGATAATGCTATCCCAATCGTTCGTCACCCAAGTACAGTTCAGTTCGGCGCGCTTGCACAGTTCGTCGCCTAGCACCCGCTCGAACCCGTCGACCTCGCCCGCGTCGTTGATGAAGTTGTACGGAGGATAGGCACCTTCCGTACCCATACGTACGACGTCCTGCGCCATGGCAGAGCCTGCCAGCAGTGCCAAGGCGGCCGAGGTGAGTGTGAGCTTGTTCATTGTCGTCTCCCGGTTGGATGGGCCAGCGTTGTGGTCCCGTTGATCGGCAGAGGGTTATGCGAAAAAGGCCAGATGGCAAGGGGGCTTGCGCTAACGTAAGGTCATCCAGAGGGGGCTGTCGCGGTTACATTTGCCCATGTTCTGACTAGACGGGAAGGGTGGCGGACAGAAAACCGCGCAGGCGGTCAGTCTGCGGATTGGTGAACAGGTCGGACGGGGCGCCCTGTTCCTCAATCCGGCCTTGATGCAGGAACACCACGTGATCGCTGACATCATTCGCCATGCGCATATCGTGGGTGACGATCAACATGGTGCGGCCTTCTTCGGCAAGCGCTTGAATGACGCGCACCACCTCTTGTTCCAGCTCTGGGTCGAGTGCGCTGGTTGGTTCGTCGAAAAGCAGTGCCTTGGGTTCCATGCATAATGCCCGCGCGATTGCCGCCCGCTGCTGCTGCCCGCCGGATAATTGAGCAGGGTAGGCATCGGCCTTGTCGCCGATTCCAACTTTATCAAGATATCTGCGGGCGGCTGATTCGACCTCTGCCCGGTCGCGTTTCAACACCGTGACCGGCGCTTCCATGACGTTTTGAAGAATCGTCATATGGGCCCAAAGGTTGAACTGCTGGAACACCATGGACAGGTTAGTGCGGATACGTATCATCTGGGCATGGTCGGCCGGGCGGCGGTTCAGCCCCTCGCCCTTCCACTTTACTGGCTCGCCATCAAAGATGATGTCGCCCTGCTGGCTGTCTTCTAGTAAGTTTGCGCACCGCAGCAAGGTCGATTTGCCAGATCCGGAAGATCCGATCAGTGAAACGACATGCCCCGCGGGAGCGGTGATATCGACGCCCTTGAGCACCTCTAGCGACCCATAGGCCTTATGAAGGTTGCGGATCTCAATGACAGGGGTGTTCGCTGTATTCATGGGGGTAGACTAGGCCGCAAAATGCAGGCGAATGCAACGGGCTTAGCCTTCGATTTCGATCCGACGCCGGGCAGCGTTGCTATCTTGATCCGTAACCCCCAGCATCGGGGCGACCATCCGCATGATGCTGTCTTCCTGCGCGTCGCGCTCGCCATCGACAAGAACGATTTGCCACATGGCTGTGATGACGGCGAGGCGGTCATCATAGTCCACCGCATCCTTGATGGCGCGGGTGAACCGCACGGTATCGGGGGCTTCGGCTTCCAGTGCTTCGCATTGCAGACGCAAGTCGCGTGCGTCCGTCAGGCCGTAACGTCTGGCTAGGATGGCCTCGATCCGCTCTTTCTCTACCGGATCATAGTGACCATCGGCACGCGCAAGACGTACAAGAAGTGCACCAAGCGCTAGGCGCGCGTCTGCGTCTGGCATTCTGTCGGGGGCGGGGGCGGTCATGCGCCGAAGGAGATCTGCAAACATGACTTTGTTATAGGGCTGGGGTGGGGGGCCGGAAAGGGGGGGCGGGTCAGGTCTGTGGCTACACCCGCGCAAAAAGCCGTGACAAGGCTTTGGCTTCGTCCACGAAACCGTAGGGCGGGTTGACGACAAACATGCCGGATCCGACCATACCGTGACCAGGTCGTGCCGGCGGAAAGTTCACTGTGTGCGAAATAGCATCTGGAAATTGACGGTGCAGGGCGCGCATCATCGGCTTGTGCCGTCCGTCCGTCAGCACCGGATACCAAAGGGCAAGGACGCCAACGGGCCACCGCCGGTGCAGCTTGCGCAGAAATTCCGGTACGTCGTCATAGTCGGATTTTACTTCCCAACTGGGATCGCACAGCAGCAGGCCACGGCGCGGGTCCGGCGGACACCGCGATAGGGCCATCGCATAGCCGTCAGTCTGCGTCACAGTGACACCGGGCAGGGCGGCGCGCAGCGCTTCTACCTCTGCCGGGTGCAATTCGGCTAGGGTTAGCTCGTCTTCGAACCGTAGCGTATCCAGTGCGATCTGGGGGCTGCCGGGATAAATATCCGGGCCATGGACGGCACGGGTTTTTGCCAAAGCCCGCGCATAGGGATGATCCTTTGCAAACCACTTTGCGGCAAGCGCTATTCCCTGCGCCGCCTCACCCGTCTTAATAGCCTCTGGTCCGCGCAGATCGTAGAGGGCACGGCCCGCGTGGGTTTCCATATAGGACAGGGCTTTGGGTTTTTGGATCATGTAATCCAGCATCCACGCAAGAAGTGCGTGCTTGTGGACATCTGCCATGTTTCCGGCGTGATAGGCGTGTTGATATGATAGCATCACTCTGCCCTAACCTGTTCGGGGCGCGCCGTGAAGCCTTGGACTGCACGGATCATTGTTGATAGAGTTTGGACAATGACCATTAACTCCTGAAAGTTCCTCCCATGTCCCTGTTCCGCCTGCTGTCCGCAGCGCTTGCCGCAACCCTGCTGCCTGCGGCTGCCTTTGCGCAGAATACCGTGTCTATCGGTCTTGGACCTCAGTCTGCGCCCAGCTACTTCGGCTCGGACGAGAACGAGGTCGGCCTTACCGGCACTTTCGACGTCCAGCAGCTAAGCTTTGGTCCACTGCGTTTGGGTGGGGCAGAGGGCGGTGCCGCCCAAGGCTATGGCTTTACCGGATCCGTCGGTTACATCGGCGAGCGGAACGGCGACAAGTTCGACGAGATGGCTGGTACGATTGCGCTGGATGCGGCGCTGGAACTAGGTGGCGGCGTTACGTACACGACCGACAACTTCTATGTCTTCGCGTTGGCGCGCTACGGCGTGACCGGACACGATTCGCTGGTTGGTGAACTGGGTGGCGACGCGATCTTCCGTCCGTCCGCTCCTGTCGAACTGCGCGTTGGTCCGCGGTTGTTCTTTGGCGATGACGATTACGCGCAGCGCTATTTCGGCGTGACCGCTACCGAAGCTGCGGCCAACCAGACCGCAGGCTATGACCTGACCGCCTACGACGCTGCAGGCGGCCTGCTGTCGCGCGGGATCGAAGCGAGTGCGTCCTACGCCTTTTCTGAAGATTGGGGCCTGAAGGGCACCGTCCGGTACGACGAGTTCATGAACGATGCGGCGAACAGCCCGATCGTCAAACAGGGCAGCGATTCGGCCACCTCTGCAAGTCTAATCCTGATGCGCCGCTTCAGCTTCTAATCGGCGCTCGAAAACGCCCAATCGGCATCCTAACTTAAACGAACGGCGGCCCCTGCTATAGGGACCGCCGTTTTTGTTTTCATAGGTCGTTCAAATTTTTGCTGTACGCTTGCCGATTTTTAGATGCAGCAGCCGTCGCGCGATCGCAGAGGCTACCGGGAACGCGACCATGCCTAGCACGAATGCGAAGGGCCACGCCAAAAGGGCCGTCTTTGGCCAAAGCGATAGCCGAAGGGCTGTCGGGCCCAAGGCAAACAGGGACATGCTGCCCGACATGGCGCCGGCCATCAAAAAGGTCATGATCAGTTGAGTAAGGAGAATGGTCTTCTTGTCCATCGGTCATACTTTCGGTGATGAACGGTGCCTGTGTTCTGCAAAGTTATGCAAAAAATAAGAATTGGGCACCATCCTGTTTCAAGGGTGGTGCCGCGGGTTCGCGCCAAAAGGCGCAATTAAATCCCGCAATCTGCGGGGACTGGAATAACCGGACCAGTCTGAAATCTTTTTGGGCAGGCATCGCTCATGCACAAAAGTGC
>JAGXIQ010000041.1 GCA_024635625.1 Loktanella sp.
ATCATGAACCATGCGTTTATAGCCATCAAAGCACTTGGCACGTGCAGATAGATAATCTTGACCGTCGATCCCTGCCGCGCTTCTTCCGGCGTAAAGAAGAAGCCCCAGATCAAGCCAACGATCAGACATGCCACTGCCACAACAAAAGACACACGCATGACGGGCGCAGTCCAATCCATGAACTTTTTCGGATTTGCATATTCCCATATCGACATTTTTAACCCCTACCCCGGCGCACCGCGCCCCTCAATCCCAGATCACCGCAGATTGATGCGCAACACCGCAGCAGCCGCGAACGGCAGCAGTGCGAAACATCCCAGCGTGATCGCCCCCATCAACATCAAAGGTGCAGTGGCCCCTGTTCCATCCATCCCGCGCCGAACAGCTTCGGCGCCAAAGATCAACGTTGGCACATAAAGTGGAAGCACCAGCAATGACAGCAAAAGACCCCCGCGTCGCAGACCTACGGTCAATGCCGCGCCAAAACTACCAATCATAGACAGCGCGGGCGTGCCTAGAGCGAGACTGACCAAAAGGTAGCCGTATGCCGCTGGGGCCATGTTCAGAAAAAACCCTAGCGCAGGTGCTACCAACGTCAGCGGCAGACCCGTCGTAATCCAATGCGCAAGTGCCTTGACCAGCGCCACCCCTTCCAAGGGTAGCGGGGCGGTCGCAAGCAGCGCCAGCGATCCATCCTCATAGTCCAAGGCAAAAATGCGGTCTAACGAAAGGAGCGCCGCCAGCAACGCTGCGACCCAGAGTATCCCCGGCGCAATCAGCGCCAGTGTGCTGCGGTCTGGGCCGACGCCGAACGGCACCAACACGACCACGATCAGAAAAAAGGCAAGGCCAAGTCCAAAGCCGCCGCCAGCGCGCACCGCTAATGCAAGATCACGCCACAGCAAAGCCTTCACAGAAAGGCCTCGTCCGACCCACCGCCAGCATCATAGGCGGCGACGAAGGGCGTTAGGTCCAGCGTTGGCGCTTCCAGCCCCAGATCAATATGTGTGGCAATGACAGCGCAGCCGCCTTGCGCGAGATGCGTGTCGCGCATCCAGTCGGCGAACATCCGTACGGAGAATCCATCTAGGCTGACTGTAGGTTCATCCAAAAACAAGACATTGCGCCCGATCACACCCAAGCGCGCCAGACCCAAGCGCCGCTTTTGTCCAGCCGACAATGTGCCAGCCGCACGCCCACGCAAACTGTCCAAATCAAAGGTATCATAAACACTGTCGTGAACATCGCGCCCATAGACCTGCGCCCAGAACGTCAAATTTTCGGTCACCGTAAGGGCGGTCTTGATGCCATCGGCATGGCTGGCATAGGCGCCGGTGCCTTCAGGATAGTCAATCGTGCCGTCCAAAGCGGGCTGTAACCCAGCCAAAGTCCGCAACAGGGTCGTTTTACCAACACCATTGGGGCCACGTAGAATCAGCGCTTCTCCGGCCAAGACATCAAAGCTGACGTGATCTAACACTGGCACACCACCGCGCGCACAGCGCAGGTTGCGGACCTGCAACACCGCGTTCAGACCGGAATAAGGGCGAGCGCCACCCGTCGACCCTCGCTGAGCAGCACGTTGTACGTGCGGCAAGCAGCAGGAGAAGCCATGGTTTCGACACCAACCCCAGCGGCTTCCATCGTCTTGCGAAAGTTAGCAGGAGGATGGGCAATCTCGGCCCCCGTGCCGACGAAAAGCACGTCGAACGTGTCGGCTGCCGCAATCAAAGATTCGGTATCATCAAAACCACCCCAAGCGGCAATGCCAGATGCCATGACCGTCACAGGCCCTTCATAGACGTCGCCGCCGATGCGAAAGAACCCCTCGCCATAGCCATCAATCGGCCGTGCGTTGTCGTAGGTGATCTCCGTCAGGCGCATGTCACTTGCCTTCCACGTCCGCGTAGCGACCCACAGTGCGTGGGTCCTTCTTTGACCAATCGCGTTTGACGCCCAGCATCAAGACGATGTTCTTGGCGATATAGATCGACGAATAGGTACCAACAACGATGCCCCAAGTGATCGCAAACACAAAGCCCCGGATCACATCGCCACCCAGCACCAACAGCGCAATCAGCGCAAGGATCGTAGTGCCAGAGGTCATCAAAGTTCGGCTAAGTGTTTCATTCGCAGACAGGTTTAGGACGTCGACCAGCGGCATGACTTTGTATTTACGCAGGTTTTCTCGGACGCGGTCGAAGACGACAACGGTGTCGTTGATCGAATAACCCACGATAGTCAGCAGCGCGGCAATGATGGCCAAATCGAACTTAATTTGCAGCAGCGCGAACAATCCAATGGTCAGGCCAACGTCGTGCGCAAGCGCCACGATACCACCCAGCGCGAATTGCCATTCGAATCGCAGCCAGATGTAAACCACGATCGCGCCGATAGCCCCCAGCACTGACAACACGGCAGAGCGGATCAACTCTCCAGATACTTTCGGACCGACGCTTTCGACCGACGCGAATTGCACGTTCGGGTCGATGGCAGTCAGTGCGCCTTCGATGCCGGACATGGTTTCAGGTCTAATGCTTTCCGCATCGCCCTGCGCCTGAATGCGAACCTCTGCGACGTTGCGATCCGGGCCGAAGCCGGGGTCAAACACCTCGGTAATGGTGACGTCACCCAACCCTAAGGGATCAAGTGCTGCACGATAGGCGCCCACATCGACGGTCTCGGTGCTTTCAGTACGGATTGTCGTGCCGCCTTTAAAGTCGATCCCATAGTTCAGGCCAAAGGCTAGGTACGCCACGAAAGACAGGACCAACAGCACGATGGAACCGCCGAAGGTGACCTTGGCATAGCCGAAAAAATTAATCTTGGTATCGTCGGGAACAAGTCGCAAACGCATGACCTTAAACCTCGATTGTTTTCGGACGCCGCCAGGCGAACCAGATGACGATCAACGACCGGGTGACGAAGATCGCGGTAAAGATCGACGTCAGGATACCCAAGCCAAGCGTGACCGCAAAGCCCCGCACAGGACCAGATCCCATGTAAAATAGAATACAGGCGGTGATCAGCGTGGTCACGTTACTATCGACGATAGCCGACAGCGCCCGTTCGTAGCCCAGTTCAATCGCACGTGCTGGACCTTTTGCCGTTCGCATTTCCTCGCGGATCCGCTCGAATACAAGCACGTTGGCATCCACCGCCATACCGACGGTCAACACGATACCCGCAATGCCCGGTAGGGTAAGCGTCGCCCCCAGCAAGGACAAACCACCAAAGATAAGCCCCATGTTGATCAGCAGTGCGATATTGGCGAACAAACCGAACAGCCCATAGGTCAACAGCATAAAGACCACTACCAACACAGAACCAACGACCGCTGCCTTCTTGCCGGCGTCGATGCTGTCCTGCCCCAGTTGCGGGCCAATAGTCCGCTCTTCGAGGAAGTTCAACTTTGCCGGAAGGGCGCCCGCGCGCAACAGCACGGCAAGGTTCGTCGATTCCTCTACAGTAAAGTTGCCTGTGATGATCCCCGATCCACCGGGGATGTGGCTTTGGATCACCGGTGCGCTGATGACTTCGTTGTCCAGCACGATGGCGAAGGGTTCGCCAATGTGATCCAGCGTATAGTCACCGAATTTCCGCGCACCGGACACGTTAAAGCGAAAGTTTACGGCGGGTCGGCCGTTCTGGTCAAAGGCAGGCTGCGCGTCGACCAGTTCCTCGCCACTTACGACGGGGGCGGTATCGAGAATATAGAATGTATTTGTTTCGTCCACCGATGGCAGGATCTCTTGGCCCACGCCGACTTGATCGGTGGCACTGCCTGCCCGGCCCACGACGGGCTGGAACGTCAGCTGCGCAGTGGTACCGATGATGTCCTTAACTTCTTGCGCCGATCCCACGCCGGGAACCTCGACAAGAATCCGGGTCTCGCCTTGGCGCTGGATCGTGGGTTCGCGGGTACCGACTTCGTCGATACGGCGGCGAATAATTTCAAGCGATTGCTGCATTGTGCGATCGTCGACCGCAAGCTTTTCCGCATCAGACAGACGGACTGTCAGCAATGGGCCGTTGCCCGTCACCTCGATATCCGTGGATCCTGCCCCGGTCAGCGACGTGATAGGACGCGCCAGACCGCGCGCGATTTCCAATGCGCGCGCCGCACCGGCAGGTTCTGATATCCGCACAATCAGCGTATCTGGCGCGCTGGCTTCACGGGTCACAAAACCGACGGTCTCGCGGTCGGCGGCCAGCGCATCGCGCACCTCTGGCCACGTGGCGTCCATGATTGTGGCATAGACGTCGGTGGTCTGAACCTCTGCCAGCAGATGCGCCCCGCCTCGCAGATCAAGACCGAGGTTCACAAGACCCGATGGCAGGAACGATGGCCAAGTCCCATCGGTCTGGCCCTGTGCGACGGCGTCGTTATGGGTTTCAACACGAGAGTAGAAGGCGTTCGGCAAGGCCAAGGCCAAGCCGACCACGACGGTCAGCCAGATCATGGCCTGCTTGAAAGCAGAGATTTGCAGCATGGAAATAAGCCCCTTGGGCCAAAGGTGTCGCGGCTTACTTCGCCGGTTCGGTCTTGTTGATGACTGTGGCGATTGTGGAACGCACAACGCGCACCTTCACACCAGTCGCGATCTCGACTTCGACCTCTTTGTCGGCGTCGTTCACGGCTGTCACCTTACCAAAGATGCCACCTTG
Source organism: Loktanella sp. (assembly GCA_024635625.1). Taxonomy (GTDB): domain Bacteria; phylum Pseudomonadota; class Alphaproteobacteria; order Rhodobacterales; family Rhodobacteraceae; genus Loktanella. The sequence continues at coordinate 4,669 of JAGXIQ010000041.1, forward strand.
GGTGATCACACGGTCGCCGCGGCGCAGTGCGTTCACCATAGCCTGATGTTCCTTCAGCTTCTTCTGCTGCGGGCGGATCAACAGGAAATACATGATCCCGAAGATGATAAGCATCAGAACGAGCGATTGAGTGCCCTGCATGGTGGTTCCTTCCAGTATCAGTCGCGGGATCCGGATGGCCCCGTCAAAGTCGCGGCACATTAGGTCTGGGGTTCCCGATTGGCAACCGCCAGCCACCTGTGCAATCGCGATATCGGGGGGATAGGGTGTTACGTCAATGGGCGGTTCCGGATTTGCCGCACCTGTTCTTCACTTTCACGCCTGATCATGCGGAGCAATCGGGGGCTATTCCCCCTTCAACGCGGACGTGACTTGGTGCATACCGCCTTCAATCATTTCGCCCCAGAAGGACATCAGCCATGCACGACATTCGCATGATCCGCGACACCCCAGACGCCTTCGACGCCGGACTGTCGCGGCGCAACGTCGCGCCGATGTCCTCTGTGATCCTGTCACTGGACACTGACCGCCGTGCCGCGATCAAGCAGGCCGAGGACGCACAAGCCGCGGCCAACGCCGCAGCCAAGGATGTTGGAAAAGCGAAAGCCAGCGGCGACGAGGCCGAATTTGCCCGGCTGCGGACCCTGATGGCCGACAAAAAAGCAGAAATCGCGGCGCTCAATGACCGCGCCAAGGATCTGGACGGTCAGTTAAGCGATCTGCTGATGGCGCTACCTAACCTCCCCTACGACGACGTGCCCCCCGGCGCGAACGAAAACGACAACGTCGAGCAAAAGCGCATTGGCACGCCGCGCAGCTTCAACTTTCAGCCGGTAGAGCATTTCGACATTCCGGCCGTCAAGACTGGGATGGACTTTGCCGCCGGTGCAAAGCTGTCGGGTTCGCGCTTTGTCGTATTGCGCGGTGCCGTCGCGCGCGTGCATCGGGCCTTGGCTCAGTTCATGCTAGACACGCATACTGACGAACACGGCCTACAAGAAACCATCACACCCGTCCTCGTGCGCGAGGAAATGATGTATGGTACCGGCCAACTGCCCAAATTCGGCGAGGACAGCTATCAGACCACCAACGGCTGGTGGCTGATTCCAACTGCAGAAGTCACGCTCACTAACCTTATCAACGGTGACACGGTCGAGGCAGACGCCTTGCCCCGCCGCTACGTGGCGCACACCCAGTGCTTCCGTTCAGAGGCAGGCAGCGCAGGCCGAGACACAAGCGGAATGCTGCGTCAGCACCAATTCGAAAAAGTAGAGATGGTCAGCATCACCCACCCGGACGAAAGCGACGCTGAACATACCCGCATGACCAAATGCGCCGAAGCAATTCTTGAAAAGTTGGACCTGCCTTATCGCACGATGCTGCTGTGCGCCGGTGACATGGGCGCCGGTGCGCGCCGTACCCACGACCTAGAGGTCTGGCTGCCCGGTCAAGACACCTACCGCGAGATCAGCAGCATATCGACATGCGGCGATTATCAGGCCCGACGCATGAATGCCCGGTTCAAACCCGCAGGCGGCGGCAAGCCCGAGTTCGTGCATACGTTGAATGGTTCCGGACTTGCGGTTGGCCGTTGCCTGATCGCGGTTCTAGAGAATGGCCAGCAAGCAGATGGGTCTGTCGTTTTGCCCGATGTGCTTGTGCCCTATCTGGGTGGCCGGAACACAATTTCGGCACTGGGCGAGTTAAGCTAGATCACAGGTGAACTTTCCAACCTTGGGCTGCGTTGGCCGATATGAATAAAGTATTTGCATATCTTGCGCTCGTTTTAAGTGTCGCATTCGCCGCAGCCCCACTGCTCTCTGGTGATTTCACAGGTTTTCGGGCCGAGCAGTTACCGATTCCACAGATCAATCCGCCGGTTCAACCGGCGGGATATGCTTTCGCGATATGGGGGATAATCTACCTTTGGTTAATCGCCTCGGCAATTTATGGCGTGCTGTATAAGCGCGACGATCCCCAATGGACACAGGTCCGCATGCCGCTTTGCATTAGTCTTGCAGCAGGCATTCCATGGTTGGTGATTGCACAGGTCAGTGCGATTTGGGCGACCATCACGATCTTTATCATGCTGGGCGGCGCACTTCTGGCGCTTCACAGGACACCGTCGACGAACAGGTGGTGGTTGCGCGGCCCAATAGGTTCCTACGCAGGATGGCTTACAGCGGCTAGCTTTGTCTCACTCGCAACCACTGCAGCGGGCTATGGCGTGCTGACAGACGGCTATCACTGGGCGTTTGCGGGCATCATTGGCGCATTGATCGTCACGATCATGACGTACCGGTACACAGCCGCTCCGTCCTATCTGGCGACTGTGGTGTGGGCCTTGATCGGTATCATCGTTGCGAATGGCATGACCAACTTTTTGGTCACGGCAACCGCCATTGGCGGTATCGCCGTTCTTATATGTGTCCTGGCGATCTGGGCGCCGTTAATCAACCGCCCCCGCTAGCGGTGGGTACCGGGGGCCCTCTTGTGCTTGCTCAGACGTGAAGGCTGTGACGACTTCTTATCTTTATAAGGGTTTTTATCCCCCTGATCGCGCAGCGTCAGCCGGATCGGCGCCCCGGGCATGTCAAAGTCGTCGCGTAATCCGTTCACAAGATAGCGCGTATAGCTTGCTGGCACGAGGTCGGGGTGAGAGGTCATCACGACAAAGCCCGGCGGACGAGTCTTAACCTGCGTCGCATAGCGCATCTTGATCCGCTTACCGCCCGGTGCGGGTGGCGGGTGCTGTTCCAGCATCCCCGTCAACCAACGGTTCAGTTGCGCAGTCGTGACGCGGCGGTTCCAGACGTCGTAAGCCTTCATAATCGCCTGTTGCAAACGGTCGAGCCCCTTGCCGGTCTTTGCTGACACTGTCACCAGCGGCGCGCCGCGTAACTGCGGCAGCAAGCGTGCAAATTCTTCTTTAAGCTCTTTCAGTTTGTCCTGCTTGTCGTCCTCGGTGTCCCACTTGTTGACGCCAATCACGACAGCACGACCCTCGCGTTCCGCAAGGTCAGCAATCCGCAAGTCTTGCTGTTCGAATGGGATATCCACGTCCAGCAGCACAACCACGACCTCGGCGAACTTCACCGCGCGCAGACCGTCGCTGACCGAAAGCTTTTCCAACTTCTCGTTGATCCGTGCCTTTTTACGCATCCCCGCCGTGTCGAAAATTCGCATCGGGACACCGTCCCATTCCGTCATGACGGAAATTGCGTCGCGGGTGATTCCTGCCTCGGGCCCGGTCAACAACCGCTCTTCGCCGATGATCTTGTTGATCAGTGTGGATTTGCCAGCGTTCGGGCGTCCGACAACAGCAATCTGCAATGGCTTGGCACGAGTCGGCACTCGGGGCGCATCCGGATCATCGTCCTCGACCGCAACATCAGTCTCGGGCGCATCGGCCAAGGCGCGTTCTTCAAACTGCTCTGACAATGGCCGAAGCACATCCATCAACTCGCCCATGCCCTCGCCGTGTTCTGCAGAGATGCGGATCGGCTCACCTAAACCCAGCGCATAGGCTTCTAGAATGGTTATGTCCGCGGCCTTACCCTCGCCCTTGTTGGCGGCAAGGATCACGTGGGCGTTCTTTTTGCGCAAGATATCAGCAAAAATCCGGTCCGCAGGCAGTACACCAACGCGGGCGTCAATCATGAACAGGCAAACATCGGCCATTTCCACGGCGCGTTCCGTCAGCTTTCGCATCCGGCCCTGAAGCGATTCGTCCGTGGCCATTTCCAGACCGGCGGTGTCGATCACCGTGAATTTGATATCTGCGATGCGGCCCGCACCTTCGCGTAGGTCACGGGTCACCCCGGGCTGGTCATCAACCAGTGCAAGCTTCTTGCCCACCAAACGGTTGAACAGGGTGGATTTGCCGACGTTAGGTCGGCCCACTAAGGCAAGGGTAAAGCTCATGTCACGCACTCCGGCAAGTCAGACGCGGGCCATACACCGCTTTTACCTCAACGGAAAGCCAGCAGTTGCCCGTTCTTGTTGACGACATAAAGAACACCGTTCGCGACGGCAGGTGTAGAGGCCGCCCCACCAGGCAACGGAACTGCACCCAGTAACGCACCAGAGGTCGGATCAAACGACCGCAACTGACCATCCGAAGACGCCACGACCAGTCGATTCCCTGCAAGGATCGGTCCAAAATGAGCATACACCGTGCGGCCTTTGCGCAGGAAACTACCGGTCTCGACGAAGTCTGGCAGGGCTACACGCCATATTGCATCACCGGTGGCCGCGTCTAGACGGACCAGTTCGTTCAGGTCATTGACCATGAATAGCGAACCGCCTGCAGGCCAGACCGGGCCCGTGGCACCTTCGCCAGCAGTCCAGATACGCTCTCCCGACGCGGAGTCCAAGGCGACGGTCACGCCAGAAAAGTTTCCGACATAGACCCGGTCACCGTCGATAACCGGATCACCTGCGATGTCCGACAGGTTGTTAATCGCCTGACCGGGCCGGTCACCGCTGATGACTGCAGACCAGCGCTTGATGCCGCCGTCCGGAAACACGCCAAGCACTTCGCCAGAGGGAAACGGAAAAACGGCCAGATCGGGGCTGACTGCGGGCCCAGCCCCGCCAGCAAACGATGTGGTCGACGGGATGCCAGTCAATTGATAGTTGATCCGGCCGGTGTTGACGTCGATCGCCCAGGCGCTGCTGTCGCGGCTGACGACATAGACCAGATCGCCCATCATTGTCGGCGCAGAGGTACCCGGTGCATCCAGCTCCTGCACCCAAAGCAGGCCGCCCGTCGCTGGGTCCAGCGCTGTCAGTGTACCGTAACCGGTAGACACAAATAAACGTCCGGCACCAAAGGCCAGACCGCCACCAGATGCCGCGTCGCGATTGACCGTAGGCGGCGTGACATCCGCAGACCAAACCGGCGCGCCGCCGGTTGTCGTCGCCGTCACATGGGACCGCGCATCAAGGGTATAGACGATGCCGCCAGCTACGACAGGATCAGCTGTAATGCGCGCGCCTTTGCTATCGCCCTCGCCGATGTCCACGGCAAAAATTTGGCTTAGGTTCGCACCCAGCGCAGGTTGGTTTAGGCTATGATCCGCATCACCGTTGCGATGGGTCCATTGCGTATTCGCCTGCGCAGCAGGCAGGCTGAGTGGCAGGGCACGGTTAACGGCAGCCGCCTCGGCCCGGATCGGTTCGCGTGTGCCCGGCAGGATAATATCCTTTTCGCCACAAGCAGACAGGGCAGCGAGGGCCAGAAAGCTGGCGGCCCATGTCGGGGCGAACTTAGTCTTGGTGGTCACGGCGATGCGCCCTTTCACGGGTTGGTCTGTGTCACGTCGTCGGGCAGTGGCGCACCCAAGGCTACCATCAGCGTTTGAGCCCGGTCACGCAAGCCCTGCGTGACGCCTGCATCCTGCACGATGGCAGTCAGCCGGGTTACAGCGGCGTCTTGATCGCCCGCTTCCAGATCGACCAAGGCAAGCTGTTCTTGCGCAAGCAAGGCAAAAGGCTGACCGGGGCTGGCAAGTGTTTCCAACCGCGCGCGGCGCGCGTCCACATCGGTGCCTGCGCCAAGCATTGCCGCTTTGAAGCCCGCGAGATCGCGATAAATGGCAGGCACGTCACTGCGTTCGAACAAGGCATCAAGAGTTGCGCCTGCGGCGTCAAGATCGCCTGCTTCCTGCTGAGCAGCGGCAGTGATTAACAATCCAACTGCAGCGGCCTCGCCGGTCTGGGTTAAATCGTCCAGCGCAGTCGCCCGCGCAGCAGGATCGTTAGTGGCCAGCGCCGCCAGCAAGGCATCACCGGTCGCTTCTGCCGCAGCACGGTCGCGGACGCGGCTATATTCGGTCCACGCAGCACCGCCAACCAGTAGCACGACTGCAAGGATGGCGATCCAGCCGTATTTCTTCAGCAGGGCATAAAGCCGATCACGGCGGAGCTCTTCGCTCACCTCGTTGATGAAACTGTCTGACTCGCTCATACTCGTTCCCCACCATGGATCGCCAATATGACGACCGCTTGCGACCGCTTCTTAACGTGAAGCGCCCCGGATTGCCAAGACCCGGCCCCGGGGCTGCGCACGAATGTAATGTGACGCAGCAGCTATCGGCCTGTGTCGCCACCTATCACGCTTGAGTGATGGGCTGATGTCCATTAGTTTGTGTTAGGCTCATGCAGTATTGCCCAAGCCGCCCTGTTTCAGACGAAAAGGTCCGCCATGAAACTCGTGCCCCTGCTGATGGCCGTCATCGTTGCCGCAGCACTCTATTTTTTCGTTTTCGAACGGGACGTCCTGCTTGGGTTTGCGGGGCGCGATACTGCGGCGCCCGCCGTGACAGAACCCGCCGAATTAGGTGCCGATGGCCTGCCTGCCGCGGGCGTCCGCGTCATGGCTATGACGTCGAAAGCGCAAACCATCGACAGCGCTGTGATCCTGCGCGGCAGGACAGAGGCCGCACGGCAGGTCACTGTCTCGACCGAAACGTCTGGTCGCGTCGTTTCTGATCCGCTGCGCAAGGGATCCTTCGTAAGTGTAGGCGACACGCTATGCCAACTTGACCCCGGCACCCGCGACAGCCAGTTGGCCGAAGCGCGTGCGCGCTTATCAGAAGCTGAAAGTCGCGTGCCAGAAGCACAGGCATCATTGGCCGAGGCCGATGCCCGCATCCGCGAGGCCGACATAAACGTGAACGCGGCCCGGCAGCTGAACGAAGGCGGCTTCGCTTCTCAGACCCGCCTTGTCAGCGCAGAGGCGCAACGAGAGGCCGCAATGGCTGGCATTCAGCGCGCCAATTCGGCCATCAAGAGTGCGCAGGCCGGGATCGAGGCCGCGAGTGCTGCCGTCGCCATCGTCACGCGCGACATCGAACGCCTGACGATCACGGCCCCATTCGGTGGCCTTCTTGAAACTGATACCGCCGAACTTGGGACACTGCTGCAACCGGGCGGGCCCTGTGCCACTATTGTGCAAATCGACCCGATCAAGCTGGTCGGTTTTGTCCCCGAACTTGATGTCGACCGTATCACGGTCGGTGCGCCGGTGCAGGCACAGCTTGCATCTGGTGTCAGTGTGCAGGGTCAGGTCAGTTTTCTGTCCCGCGCCGCTGACGATACAACCCGCACGTTCCGGGTCGAAGTCACAGTTCCGAATGCCGACATGACAATCCGCGACGGCCAGACAGCAGAAATCATAGTCGCCTCTGACGGCGAGACAGCTCACCTTGTACCACAATCGGCGTTGACGCTGGATGACGACGGCGCACTTGGCCTACGGCTCGTGGCTGACGACGACACCGCACAGTTTGCACCGGTCACGTTGCTGCGTGACACAGTGAATGGCGTCTGGCTTGCCGGTCTACCCGACACCGTAAACATCATTACAGTCGGGCAGGATTTCGTCAGCGACGGCGTCCCGGTGTTGGCAACCTATGCAAAGGTTGTCCAATGATCGG